>JAIITD010000048.1 GCA_022737715.1 Veillonella sp. | reverse complement strand
GCTTTTGCATAACCAGATGGAGTAAAGCCGGAAATACCAACTTTATCATTGTGGTTAATCATTTGAGCTGCTTCATAAGCTGTGACAATTTTGCCTTGGAGGGCCGCATTTTTAACGCGATCTTTGATGTCTATCATCGTACCATCTCCTTAAAATCACCTTGTTAAACGACAGTTGATCAATCTCTTGGTCTAAACCGTTCCTTAAACCAATTTCATCGTATGCTTTTACAATCGCATTGTCAACTTATATGCATAAAATGTATTTTTTATCACATATTTATGGGGTATTATGACTAAAAGTCATGGATTTTCCATTTTTTGGATAAATTAAATTCACATCGTTATAACTCTCAGGAATTATAGATATATTTTTAGTATTTCATATATATAGTTAAAAAAGAGTGAATCGAAGATTTTCTATACAATATATAGATTCTCTTCAATTCACTCTTATTCTAATTCGTATTATACATAACACAATAATTTCGATTTTTTTCGATGCATTTTAATTATGATTGATTTTAGTCTGATTTTGTTGAACTTTCACAAAAGCACCTACCCACCCTAGCAATAACCAGAATGTAATTGTTACTTGGTGACTATATAATTCAAAATCGGATAAACCACTCACAAGAACACCAATAGCTAAAGCACCGACACCGATGGAAGCAGCCTTGCGGAACACATCACCTTTTAGGCGTATAGAAGTAACCACATGACCTAATAATACAGTTATAAAAGAGATGAGTCCTGGTATACCTATTTCAGCCAACATATTAAGGTATAAATTATGAGCATGATACATCAATACATTTGGTCCTTGAATATAATAATTATATTCTGGATATACTAAGTAAAATGTATTCCATCCAATCCCCCACACAGGATTTTCACGAACAATATACATCGTACTATCCCATAAGGCCCATCGTAAATCGGCAGATGTGTCATGCCCTTGGAAAATGGACCAAAGGCGAGTAGCAATTTCCCCATCATAAAAATATAAAATGATGGGAATCGCTAACAGCGATAGTAATAAACGTCGTTCTACAAAAATTCCCCAGTAGATAATCATGGCACCAAAACTGATCCATATACCACGTGAATACGTTAATAGCATGGTAACAAAAAGTATTAACGCAACGGGAATCATCATGTAGATTTGTTTCTTATATTCCTCCGATAAGATTCTATCGGATAAGCCCTTCCAGTAAACCAATAAATAGCTAATACAAACGCTGAGAATCATCAATAAGTAAGCGCCCAACAGATTGGGATTCGTCAATGTTGACGACATGCGTCGCATTAATTTTGGAAATTGGATGGCATCAACCCATTCCTTAATATGATGATTAGGAATAAAAATATATTCATAAGCACCTATACAACAAACGAGAATCGCCGTTCCCAATATACATTGAAGAAAATAGCGCCACTGTTTTGGTGTACTAATATAGGTACGTACTAAATAATAAATACCCCCACTGGCCACAATCTGATAAAACCAACTTGTTAAAGCCCATTGCGCATTATCAGAAAGGGCCGCTGATACGCCAGTCCAAAGAACGAAAAACATAACCGTCCACGACAGCCAACCCGTAGGCAAGCTAAGGCTACGACTTCGTATTAAATCGACAATAGCAAGCCCAACGGCTAGCCACAAGAGCACATCGCCTACCATCGGTTGTAGTGGCATGGCAATAGCCACGCCATAAATGAGTCGTTCAATATAAAACTTCAACTTTGTTTCCGTTGGAAATAATGAGTGTTCCATAATGATTACCTAGTGGCTCATACGGTTTTGTAACCAACCGCGAGCTTCGCCAAGAATATATAACGATCCACACACAACAATGATGTCTCCATCTTGTGTCGATTGTAATGCTAAATCAAGAGCACTGCTCACAGAGTCTTCTGTCTGTGCCACTACCCCTTTCACACATTGCCGAACGGTTTCTACCAATTTCTCTGGCACCTCTGTACGTGGTGTTGGTGCAGCCACTGCGATGACTGTATCTTTTGGCTTTACAACTTCGCGAATAATACCCATTTCATCCTTATCAGACAAAATAGCCATCACCATTGTTTTTGGCGTATCCCCAAACAATTCATGGTAAGTCATGCCGAACGATTCTGCGCCTGCTGCATTGTGAGCACCATCAAATATAAATGTCCGATCCAAAGCTTTTTTTATTTCAAAACGACCAGCCCAAGTAGCACGAGCAAAACCTTCGCGCATTGTTTCTTCGCTAATAGCATCATCATGTTCCATAACTAATCGTACAGCTTGTAATACACAGGCCAAATTGACAGATTGATGAATGCCCGCCATCGTTGTAAATAACATAGCAGGTGGCGCACCAATAGCACTGACCGTAATCAATTGCCCACCAGGTACTACACTGCGGCTATCGATACCAAACTTTTTATTAAACACATATAATGGTGCATGTTTTTCTTCAGCTGTGTCTTCAATAACCTTTAACGGCCCTTCTTGAGCCGCTGTTACAACAGGAATGCCTTCTTTTATAATGCCCGCCTTATGCTTGGCAATCTCTTCAACCGTATTGCCACAATACGCTTGGTGATCAAGGGTAACATTAGTAATAACGGAAACCACTGGTGTCACAACATTCGTTGAATCTAGTAATCCACCTAAGCCAGCTTCTACAACAGCATAGTCTACACCTTGCTCTTTAAAGAATAGGAATGCTGCGGCCGTTAGAATTTCAAATTGTGTAGGTGGCTCTACCCCATCCGCAATGATCTTATCTACGCCTTGTCGAACACAATCGATCAAATTGCCAAAAGCGTCTTTACTAATTTGAACATCATTAATTTCTATACGCTCCGTATAAGATTCAAGGTGAGGCGATGTAAATCGCCCCACCCGTAATCCACTGGTAAATAGAGCATACGAAATATAGGTTGTTACTGAACCTTTGCCATTTGTTCCTGTAACATGAATGATTTTATAATCTCGTTCAGGATTCCCCAACGCTTGCAATAATGCACGAATACGATCCAACCCCGGTTTTATGCCAAAGGATGAGGTATCTTCTAAATACGTTAAGGCTTCTTCGTATGTCATATAAACCTCCTATAAGGTTTTTAAGAATTCTTCACGTTCTAACAACGCTTGTTGTTTTTGTTTATATTCTTCTAGTTTTTCTTTTTCTTTTGCAACAACTGCTTCTGGTGCTTTTGCAAGGAAACCTTGATTGCTCAATTTACCTTCTAAGCGTGCAATTTCTTTTTGCATTTGACCTTTTTCTTTTTCGATACGTTCTTTTTCTTTATCTGCATCGATAAGGTCCTTCAAGAGAAGATATACTTCCATGCCATTTACAACAGTTACAGTTGCATTTTCAGGTTTTGGATCATCCGCACCTAAAATAGTTACCTTTTCAGCCCATGCAAGTGTTACGAAATAATCGCTATGATCTGCAACGGCTTCAGCAATAGATGCATCAGTCGGTGCTACGATAACTTCAGCTTTTTTACCCAAAGGTACATTCATTTCGGCGCGCATGTTACGGATACCTTTAATCGCATCCATCATAACTTCCATTTGACGTGCAGCCTCTGTAAGACTTGTGAAAGCTAATGCTTCTGGCCATTTAGCAATCACAATGCTTTCACCTTCATGAGGCAAGTGTTGCCAAATATGTTCTGTAACGAATGGCATAAATGGATGCAACAATTCAAGCATATGACGCAAGATTGTTACAAGCAAATATTGTACAGTGCGACGATCGCGTTCATTAGCATCGCTATACAAACGAGGTTTTGCAAGTTCAATGTACCAGTCGCAATATGTATTCCAAATGAAATCATATACGGAGCTAGCCGCTTCACCAAGTTCAAATTTATCAAGATTTGCAGTAATACTTGCTACGGTTTCATTGTATTTTTCCACAATCCATTTGTCAGCCAATGTCAAATCAGCTTCAGTAGGAACAAAACTTTCATCATAATTCGTCAAATTCATGAGAACAAATTTAGAAGCGTTCCAAATTTTATTGGCAAAGTTGCGGTTTGCTTCTACACGTTCCATGTAGAAACGCATATCATTGCCCGGTGTATTTCCTGTTACAAGTGTAAAGCGCAATGCATCAGCACCATATTCGCCGATTACATCTAATGGATTAATACCATTACCTAAGGATTTACTCATCTTGCGACCTTGGCTATCGCGTACAAGACCATGGATAAATACATGTTTGAATGGAATTTCATGTTCAAACTCAAGAGCCATGAAAATCATACGAGCAACCCAGAAGAAGATAATATCATAACCAGTTACGAGTACGCTTGTTGGATACCATTGTTTAAGCTCTGCTGTATCTTTAGGCCAACCCATGGTAGCAAATGGCCATAAACCGGAACTAAACCATGTATCAAGTACGTCTGGATCTTGTGTTACATGACCATGACAATGAGGGCATTCTGTAATGTCTTCACGGCTAACAATCGTTTCACCACAGTCATCACAATACCATGCTGGAATACGGTGACCCCACCATAATTGACGAGAAATCGTCCAGTCACGGATGTTTTCGAGCCAATTTACATAGGTTTTAGTAAAGCGTTCAGGAACGAATTGAACTTCACCATCTTTTACAACCTTCAATGCTGGCTCTGCAAGAGGTTTCATATCTACGAACCATTGTTTAGAAACCATTGGTTCAATAATCGTTTTACAACGGGAACAATGGCCAACCGCATGGTCATGATCTTCGATTTTTTCTAGTAAGCCTAATTCATCAAGCTCAGCCACCACTTGTTTACGCGCTTCTTCGCGTGTCATGCCGTTAAATTTACCAGCACCTTCGTTCATTGTCGCATCATTGTTCATGACAACGATGGATTCTAAGTTATGACGTTGACCCATTTCAAAGTCGTTAGGGTCATGAGCTGGTGTAATTTTTACACAACCTGTACCAAAGCTTGCATCTACATAGTCATCGGCGATAACAGGAATTTCACGATTAACAAATGGCAAGATTAATGTTTTACCAATTAAATCTTTATAACGGTCATCTTCAGGATTAACTGCTACAGCTACGTCGCCGAACATAGTTTCTGGACGTGTTGTGGCAACGATAACAAAGCGACCTTCTTCACCTTTTACAGGGTATTTAATATGCCATAAATGACCGTGTTCATCTTCATGTTCTACTTCAACATCAGACAACGCTGTTGCACAACGAGGGCACCAGTTGATGATACGTTCACCGCGATAGATCAAACCTTTTTCATAAAGGCTTACAAATACTTCACGCACTGCATGATAGTACCCTTCATCCAATGTAAAACGTTCACGGCTCCAGTCGCAGGACGCACCTAAGCTGCGAATTTGTTTAACAATAGTATCGCCGTATTCTTTCTTCCATTTCCAAACGCGTTCTACGAATTTTTCACGACCTAAATCATAGCGAGATTTGCCCTCTTCTTTTGCGAGCATTTCTTCTACCTTGATTTGTGTAGCAATACCAGCATGGTCTGTACCAGGCATCCATAACACATTGTAACCTTGCATACGTTTAAAACGAATCAAGATATCTTGTAATGTATTATCTAGCGCATGCCCCATATGCAACATACCTGTTACATTTGGAGGTGGCAATACAATGCTAAATGGTTCCTTGTCAGTGTCTACTTCTTCGTGAAAGTAACCTTGGTTTTCCCAATAGGAATACCATTTACTTTCGATTTCACCAGGATTGTAGGTGGTTAAATTTTCGTAGGTTTTCATCGTTCCTCCTGAAAGTAAGTACTTATCGTTTCATCACTTTAGCTAACACAAAGAGGCTAGTTTCATATAATAAGATCATCGGCAATGCAATCATGGTTTGTGAGAACATATCCGGTGTAGGTGAAATTACTGCACCTATAATAAAGGAAAGCAAAATAAATATTTTGCGTTTCTTCTTTAAGAATTGGGATGTAATTAGATTAAAATATCCCATAATGATAATGATCAATGGCAGTTCGAATATAAAGCCGAACGGCAATACAAAGGCCAATACAAAATCCATATATTGACCAATGGAAAACATCGGTTGCAATTCATCGGTGGCAAAGCCCATAAAGAACTTAACCGCAGCAGGCAACACTAAGATATAGGAAAACAAAATACCTATTACAAACAACAAAAAGGCTACTGGTAAAATCCAGTTTGATAGATGTTTCTCGCGAACTGTCAATGCTGGTTTCACAAAGAGCCATATTTGATGCAGTATGATAGGCGATGCCAAAATTATGCCGCCTACGATGGATACCTTCATATACGTAAAGAAGGCTTCTGTAGGACGCATGTAATATAACTTGCCTGCAGGGGCCAATAAAATATCTAATAATAGGTCTACATAATAATAGGCAATGCCCGTTCCTATAATAATAGCAACAACCATAATTATAATACGTCTGCGAAGTTCTGATAGATGACCTACCAACGATAAATTGGCAGCTTCGTCCATCATCTTTTGTTCCATCTCCGTATATAACGGCTCGGGAGCATTCTCTTCCTGTTCAGTATTTACCACAGCATATTGCTCTTGTTCTGCTTTTTGTGCTTGTTCCCGACGCTTTTGTCGAACTACGCTATCAAATGAAGGTTTCTTTATGGGATATTCGAAATCTTTAGGTTCGAAGGCCTCCATATTATACCTTTCTATCTGCTAAGTTTTGAACAGCTAATACTAAAAACTCTTTGCCATCAAAATCACGTATAGATTGTAATGCAGATAACGCATCGTCACAATATTGTTGTGCTACCCGTAATGTATTATCTATACCACCCTGAGCGATAACATAATCGATAATCTCTTGTTCATTACCGCCATGATTAAGGTTCTTAATATCTTGCAACAACTGATTCTGATTGCTTTCATTAACAATACTAAGCAATGGATAGGTTAACAAGCCCTCTCGAAGGTCGTTGCCTACAGGTTTGCCTGTCGTATCTGACGTTTCGCGATAATCCATAATATCATCGGTAATTTGGAACGCCATCCCCAACGCATGACCATATCGTTTTAGATACATAATTTCATCACTAGACCAGCCACCTAACAGGCCCCCTAGTTCCATGCAGCCCTCCATAAAATCGGCTGTTTTCTTTTGCGTCTTTGTCATATATCGGTCTATACCTTGGTCAATGCGATACACATCTTCCATTTGCATAAACTCACCTTCCACAAGGCAGGTGATGATATGAGAAAAGACCTTCAAGTATTCCATATGCGGCATTTCGGATACGATACGGAATGCCTTAGCGAATAAATAATCACCACTTAAAATGGCAACCTTATTGCCTTTATGCTTATGAATTGTCTCTTCACCGCGACGTATTTCCGCTTGATCTAAGACATCATCATGAATCAACGTCGCTAGATGTAACATTTCTACAGCTTCTGCAATCTTAATACGTTCTGCCTCTACCGATGTACCTGCATTGGCAATGAGCAAGCATAATTGTGCGCGCAAACGTTTACCGCCGGCCTCGGATAAAGGTCTAATCAGAGTATTAAAATCTTCAGAACCCGTATTAAAGGATGACGCAAGAGCACGTTCAACACCCTCTAAATCAAGAGCGATGCGTTCCATCATCTCTAACTGGTTTGAATTACTCATGCTTCCTCCCCTACTAGTACTTTATTAATTCGTTGCTGTAATAACTCACGGCCCGTATGTTTCAATGAGCTATACATAATCGGTGGAGAATCAGTTGGATACATAGCTTTAATTTTTGCTAAATTTACTGCTTTCTCTTTAGCATTAAGCTTATCTACCTTCGTCACCACGATTTGAAGAGGCACACCGGCCTCAACGAGCCAATCAAATGCTACTTTGTCGATAGGCATCTCTGGATGACGCCCATCGATAAGCAAGCATAATAACATCAATCGTTCAGAATGCAATATATAA
Source organism: Veillonella sp. (assembly GCA_022737715.1). Lineage (GTDB taxonomy): Bacteria > Bacillota > Negativicutes > Veillonellales > Veillonellaceae > Veillonella. The sequence continues at coordinate 2,608 of JAIITD010000048.1, read as the reverse complement.
TCTGATATAAATGATGACCACATATTGCGGTTATCTTTATTCGTTTTTGCAAAACCATATCCAGGCAAATCGACTAAGAACCAGTGGTATCGACGTTCTTCAGTTTCACTAATATCCTCTTTTGATTCAATATCAAAATAGTTTATCGTCTTTGTTTTCCCTGGCTGTCCACTCACAAGAGCAAGACCACGATAATTACACAAAGAATTAATCAACGAGGATTTGCCCACATTAGAGCGTCCTAAAAAGGCTACTTCTACCGTATCCCCTTCAGGATATTGATCTGCTTTTACACAGGATGTATTATATTTTGCTGCTATAATGCGAGGCCCCTTAATTTCTTTTCTTGTATATTGTGGTTTTGGCCCCATATGTTTTGTGGATTTTTTCTTCTTTTGCATTATACAAGTGCCTTTGCTAAAACTTCATCCATTGTCTTAACAGGTGTGATGATAAGGCCTTCTTTTACACTATCTGGTAATTCAGGAATATCTTTTTCATTTCCTTTTGGAATTAAAACCTCTTTCACACCATATGACAATGCTGCCAACAATTTCTCTTTAAGACCGCCAATTGGTAATACGCGGCCACGCAATGTGATTTCACCGGTCATAGCGAGATCAGCGCGCACCTTACGTCCCGTTAAGGCAGATACCATAGCTAATGTCATCGTAATCCCTGCAGAAGGACCATCCTTTGGTGTTGCCCCTTCTGGAAGATGAACGTGAATGTCCAACTTTTTATAGAATTCTTCATCAATTTTCAAGGATTTTGCATTATGACGAATATAGCTCATCGCAGCATGACCGGATTCTTGCATTACTTTACCAAGGCTACCGGTTAGTGCCAATTTGCCAGTCCCTGCCATTGTTGTAGCTTCACAAGGTAATACTACACCACCTACAGAGGTCCAAGCAAGTCCGTTAACATAACCCACTTGAGGTTTCTTTTCACGCTCTTGATCGATAAAGATAGGCGCGCCTAAGTATTCGTGTAAATTCTTGACGGAAACCTTCGGGGTTTCAATATCTTGTTCTACCACTTGGTAAGCCATTTTTCGGCATGCTTTCGCAATAGTTTTTTCCAAGGTACGAACGCCAGCTTCACGAGTATATTCGGATATAATTTTCTTTAACACTGCATCAGATAATTTAATCTTATTATCTTTCAAACCATTCTTTTCGATTTGTTTAGGTGCTAAATAGCGTTTAGCGATTTCTAATTTTTCATCTTCCATGTAGCTTGAAAGCTCAATGATTTCCATACGGTCTAATAATGGGCCCGGAATATTAGAAGCCACATTCGCCGTAGTAATCCAGAATACATCGGAGAAATCAAATGGAATTTCAATAAAATGATCGCTAAATGTACTATTTTGTTCTGGATCCAATACTTCTAATAATGCAGAAGATGGATCACCTTTATAATCGGATGCCAATTTATCGATTTCATCGAGTAAGAATACAGGGTTACGGGTCCCTGCATTTTTAATACCTTGAATCATACGACCTGGCAATGCCCCAATATAGGTACGACGATGACCGCGAATTTCAGCTTCATCGCGAACGCCACCTAAGGATGCGCGTACGAATTTACGATTCATCGCTTTAGCAATGGATGAAGCTAATGATGTTTTACCAACACCAGGAGGTCCTACTAAGCAAAGGATAGAACCGCTATTCTTACCGGTCAATTTGCGAACTGCTAAGAATTCTAAGATACGTTTCTTAACCTTTTCTAAGCCATAATGATCAGCCTCTAAAATATCTTTTGCTTCATTGATATCTAGACGGTCATCGGTAACATCGTTCCATGGTAAGCTTAGCACCCAGTCAAGATAATTTCTAAGAATGGTCGCTTCTGGCATCATTTGTGGCATGCGGCTATAGCGAGAAATTTCTTTATCGATACGATTGTGAACCTCTTCACTCAAATTAAGAGCTTTTAATTGCTCTCTTAATTCATCCGCTTCTTCCTCAGGATCGCCTTTATCGCCTAATTCATCATGAATAACGCGAATTTTTTCACGCAAGAAATACTCTTTTTGTGTTTTCTCCATAGCTTGACGAACTTGATTATTGATGGAATTTTCCAAATCAGAAATTTGTAATTCCATATTAAGAATGCCAACAATCATATTCAATCGTCTTGCAACGGATAATTCTTCTAGTAACTCTTGTCGTTTTGCGTTATTAACAGGCAGCATAAATGCTACTTGATCGGCTAATTCACAAGGGTCACGCAATTCCATAACGCGTGTAACGCCTTCTTCAGTAATCGTTTTAGCTTCATCAGCCCATTCATTGAATTTAGACTGTACTAAACGACGATACGCCTCAAGTTCCACATCATCTTCGAAAATAGATGCAACACGTTCATAGTCCCCTACATAATAAGGATCCATGCTCGTAATGTTCATAACACGAATACGAGTAATACCTTCAACGAGAACACGAACAATACCACCTGGTAAGCGCAACATTTGTTTAATTTTTACAAGTGTACCCATTTGGGCTAAATCATGAACGGTAGGTGCATCTACAGAATCATCCTTTTGGGATACCACTGCCATAATGCGATCTTCGTTCATTGCGGCTTCTACCGCTTT
>JAIITD010000047.1 GCA_022737715.1 Veillonella sp. | reverse complement strand
AGGGAACCAGATTCACGAAGGTCAGATAATACTGGCCGCTTATCTGGGCGACTTTCAACACTACGAGACAACTGAGACAAGGCAATAACAGGCACATTAAATTCACGAGCAATCAGTTTTAGGTTACGAGAGATTTCAGATACCTCTTGTTGTCGATTTTCACTGCCCTTACCAGAGCTACGGCCTTGCATAAGCTGAATATAATCGACGATAACAAGATCAAGACCATGTTCTACCTTGAGGCGGCGTAACTTAGCGCGCATATCCTGCACCGTAAGGCCTGGCGTATCATCGATGAACAGGTTAGCTTGGATCATCTCATCCGCCGCAGCCATCACCTTCCCCCAATCATTAGAGTCCATGTCAGCCTTGCGCAACTTATCTGATTCAATGCCGGCCACAGAGGACAAGATACGTCCTACCAACTGTTCCTTGGACATTTCTAGAGAGAAGAATGCTACGGTCCGCTTAATCCCCATCGCTACATTCTGAGCGATATTCAAGGTGAAAGCGGTCTTACCCATGGCAGGACGAGCCGCTACGAGAATAAGGTCCGATCGTTGTAAACCATTTAACTTGAAGTCTAAATCTCTAAATCCAGTTGGTACACCTGTAATAGAACCCTTATGCTGTTGCAGTTTATTCAGTCTATCAATATTCGTAAGGACTATGTCCCTGATTGGTGAAAACGTCGATTCTGATTGTGTTTGACCACCTACATCAAGAACGAGTTGTTCCGCCTTATTCATAATGACGGATGGTTCATCCTCACCAGCATAGGTCATACCGACGATTTTATTTCCCGCATCAATGAGACGGCGCATTTGTGCTTTTTCTACAATAATGCGCGCATGCTCTTCAACATTATAGCCCGTCGCTTCATTTGCAAGAGATGTAATATAGGCAATGCCACCTACTGTATCCAATTTTTTACGTCGTTCTAGTTCTTCACTTAACGTAATGAAATCTACCGTCTTATTGACTTTGACAAGATTTAAAATAGCATCATAAATGATACGATGCGTATCACGATAAAAATCATCACGATCTACGATACTTGTTACCAAATCAACGGCTTCGCCAGATGATGACCCATCTGTCAGCAATGCCCCTAATACGGCCTTTTCCGCATCCTCATTATGCGGTGGTATGCGTACGTCCATGTCCTTCTCCCCTTAACTAGAATATGAATATCTTCCCTATGAAAGCGTGCGTCACGCCTCTTCTATGCACAAAAAGAATCACCACACTCTGTGAGCATGGTGATTCGAAGATTATTCAGCGACTACGTTAACCTTGATAGTGCTCGTAATTTCTGGATGTACACGAACCACTACATCATGAACACCTAATGTCTTTAACGGTTCTTTAATTTCAATTTTCTTTTTGTCGATGTCTACCTTGTATTGAGCTTTTGCTGCATCAGAAATATCTTTAGCAGTCACAGAACCGAATACGCGGCCTTCTTCACCCATGCGAACCTTAACAGTAACTTCAACCTTTGTGAGTTGAGCAGCCAAGATTTTAGCTTCATCATTTGCTACCGCTTTGTTATGTGCAATGGATTCTTGTTTTTGACGAGCATTGTTTACATTCGTAGCTGTACCTTCAAGACCAAGGCCTTTTTTAATCAATACATTACGACCATATGCGTCACTTACTTCAACGATTTCGCCTTTTTTACCAACTTTTTTTACATCTTCTAACAATACTACTTTCATTGTTATTCCTCCTCTTTTTCAGCGGAATGAAGAGCTTCTAGTGCTTTATCTAGAATAGCTGCCTTCGCTTCCTCTATCGTCATACCTTGTAATTGGGCACCAGCCACTGTTCTGTGACCGCCACCGCCCAAGGATTCCATTACAACCTGCACATTTACCTTGCCTTTGGATCGAGCACTAACGCCGATACCGCCGTCATTCAATGGGTAAAGCACAAAGGCCGCTTCAATATCTTCATTACTGATGAGCATATCCGCACTCTGTGCAGCCAATGCCATCATATCCTTCAAACCTTCAGGTGCTACAGAAATAGCAATCCCTTCAGTACGGCTGGCTTCAAATACCATTTTAGCACGCAATTGGATAGAATCGAAGGTTTCAATAAATAATTGTTTAACCTTTTCAATATCTGCCCCTGCACGGCGCAAGAACGCTGCCGCTTCAAAGGTACGTGCCCCCGTTTGTTGAACGAAGTTCTTCGTATCCAATACGATACCTGCATAAATGCCTGTGGCTTCCGCTTTTGAAAGCTTTACAGGAACACCTGCATATTGTACAAGTTCTGTTACGAGCTCACTCGTAGATGATGCAGCCGGTTCCAAATACGTAAGCAATGGATTTTCAATAAAATCGGCTGCTCGACGATGATGGTCGATGACAATGCGTCGCTCAGACACTTCAAGAGCCTCTGGCGCTGCTACCATCGGCGTTCTATGAGTGTCACAAACGATGGCTAATGTATTCGCATCGGCCCACAATTTTGCTTCTGCAGGCGTTAAGATATGAGTTTTCCAAAATTCATCTTCCACAAGAATATGTACCATTTTGTCGATGGCATTTGTTTCTTTTGAAAGTACTAATCGCACCTCTTTGCCAAGAGCACGTGCAATCGATACGACGCCAATAGCGCCGCCTAATGCATCATAGTCCTCACGTTGATGGCCCATAACAAGAATTTTGTCAGAATCATTCATCAATTCATGAAGGGCTTGACTGACTACACGAGCACGAACGCGCGTATTCTTTTCAATACCAGCGGTATTACCTCCGAAGAAGCGGGTGCTTTCACCATCCATAATACAAACCTGATCACCACCGCGCCCTAAAGCAATATCGAGGGCTGCACGAGCACGTTCGGATACATCCTTAACAGAGCCTGCATTTTCGCCAATGCCGATACTGATTGTAGCAGGCACTTGACGAGGAGAAGGCAGTTTACGGATGCGCTCAAGCACACTAAAGCCATTGTTTTCCATGTCTTGCAAAGCGCCACGAGAAATGGCAAATGTGTACATATCATCTTGGAAATTTCGAATGAACCCTTCGTGTTTATCGATTTCGTCAACGACGATATTATTGATTTCAGCCCATAGATTTGTATACTCTCTATCGCTAAGGCCCTTCGTCAATTCTTCGATATTATCGATTTGAATCATGCCCCATACAGGCTGTTCCTCTTGCGCCTTAATACGTTCCTTCTCAATTTCTGTAATATCCTTAAAATATAAGGCCATAACGGCATGTTCAGTCAATTCATCATTAGGATCCGCATCAGGTCTCGTATCGCGAGGGTCAATGAACTTATATACCACTTGGAAATAACGATCTCCGTATTGTTCCTTCAAAAATCCCGATTTACCCCAAATCTTATCAATTCTAAATCCAGGGATTAACGCGGACATTTTTTGCAACTTGTTCCAATCCACTGGAACCCAATCGGCAAATACGCTATTGTTCCAGACCAATGTACCTTGTTTATTGACAAGTACGATGGCGGTCGGTAAGTTTTGTAAGGCAAAGTTAGCCGCCTGCGTCACATTTTTCATCATAGCACCGAATTGTTCGCGTGCTAAACGACGACGATTATGGATGGTATTGTAATTAATCAAGTATACAGCAACCACCACGATAGCCGACAATATGGCTAACAACCAATTTAAATAAGCGATGATTAAAATCAATAGAACGATGACACCAATAATGGTCCATTCCATTGCTTCCCATCTTCGTTGAAAGGATTTCATAGTAACCTCCTTTCTATTAAAAACCTCGTTGATTAAAACGAGATCGTAAATCTAAAAACATATCCATAATACCAAATATAGCTAATGCTTGAGAAAAGAATAGGGTATATGCAAAAACCAATCCCCATTTTATCTTAGGTGCTACGCGATAGCGAGTCATAATATCTGCCAATGCAGCAAAACCATGAATAGAACAAATAAAATTACCAAGCAATACTAAATTTTTACTAATAGCAATGACCCATGGTGTATCTAAATGTACATATGGACTTCCATGTACACCTATGATACCAAGAGCAAAAATACCTGCTCCCCATATTGGCATCTTCCACTGTTCAATTGGTAAGAAAGCGGGAATTGAAATTCGCAATCGACGACCAAACCATAAAGATATCTGTATTGTAATATATGTATACACTATCGCACCTACGGCTATAACCATATAAAATATATCACCTAAAGTATCAATATTATTTTGTATATTTTCAACAAACTGATCCGCTTGTTCTTGTGTAATAGATGAATTTGTTGCCATAGCATCATGTGCCATCGTTTGAGCTTGTTCTACAACCATAGGGCCTAAAGTTGATAAATCAACACCAGACATGGAGTAAGACACTATAATGACTAAAAATATAGCCAAAAACATCAATACACTTGGAACGAACAAACGCTTTATAGTAGGCCATGCAAGCCGATTCCCAGCACCTACACCAACACCTACCAAGGTAAATAATCCTACGACGAATGAGTTAACTATTCCAAATAACATAGTAGATAGAAGAAAGATAACAATTGTTCCTACAATACTATACTTAAATCCCCATTTTGTACCAATTATTCCAACAGCTGCCGGAGTAACTAAGAATGATAAAAATGAAAATATAGGTAAGTATACACTAATGGCGGCAAGTACAATTCCAATGGCACTAACAAATGCCGTTTCCACCATAGCTCTTGTATTTGTTTGTTTCATAATACTCCATTCAACACTAAAAGGATACCAGTTATCCTTTAATTATAGCAGTTTAAAGAAGTAACTTCAAATACCCTATATAGTAGACAATAACAGCAACCACGCTACTTATAGTGTCTCAAAAGAATAAAGATATCCCCCTCAAGACCACTGCCATGTCATCGTGGCTGTGTACTTGAGAGGGATATGTTATTTAGTGTACATCTTGAATGATTGGTAAAATCATAGGTCTACGACGTGTTTTGTCATAGAAGAATTTACCCAATGCATCGCGAACGTTTTGTTTAATTGTAGTCCAGTCCTTGATACGTTGTGCTTCACAATCATCTAACACTTGATGAACGCGACGTTCTGCTTCAAGCATAAGCTCTTCTGCATCACGTACATATACGAAGCCACGAGATACGAGATCTGGGCCTGCAATGATGGTACCGGAAGCAGTATCCATGGCCATAACAACGATAACCATACCTTCTTGTGCCAATTGTTGACGATCGCGAATAACGATATTGCCAACATCGCCAACGCCAAGGCCATCAACGAAGATAGCACCAGCTTGTACACGGCCACCTTTACGGCCACCATCTTTATCGAATTCAAAGATTTGACCATTGTCGCCGATAAGGACCTTCTTAGGATCTACGCCCATAGCCACACCAAGTTCACCATGGCGGCGCAACATGCGGTACTCACCATGAACTGGGATGAAGTATTCTGGACGAACAAGATTAAGCATTGTTTTAAGCTCTTCTTGGCTCGCATGACCAGATACATGGATACCACGATCTTTACCATATACTACGTGACAACCTAGACGAAGCAAGTTATCGATAGTTCTACCTACAGCACCTTCGTTGCCTGGAATTGGTGTAGCAGAGATGATAACCGTATCATTTGGTGCCAATTCTACAGTGCGATGGTTGCTTGTAGCCATGCGGGATAAGCCGGCCATCGGTTCGCCTTGAGAACCAGTTGTTAAGATCATGATTTGATCATCTGTGTAGTTGTGCATTACATCTACGTCGATAATCGTATTTGGTGGAATGTTCAAATAACCGCGTTCTTGAGCGATTTCTGTAACATTTACCATGCTGCGGCCCATAACGACAACCTTACGGTTATACATAACTGCCGCATCAATAGCTTGTTGAATACGGGATACGTTAGATGCGAATGTAGCCAAAACAACGCGGCCTTTTGCAGCACCTACGGCTTGTTTAATAGCTGGGCCAACAGAGCTTTCAGAACCAGTAAAACCAGGTTTTTCTACATTTGTAGAGTCGGACATCAATGCCAATACGCCCTTATTGCCAAGTTCTGCAAATTTATGAATATCCATCAATTTGCCATCAACTGGCGTTTGGTCAATTTTAAAGTCCCCTGTATGAAGAACCGTACCGATTGGAGTATCGAAATACACCGCAACGGAGTCAGGAATGGAGTGATTTGTTTGGATAAAGCCAACCTTCACTTGACCGATTTGCACTTCATCGCCCGCCGCAATTGTGCGAAGGCATTTTGGGGATACCTTATGTTCTTTAAATTTGCCTTCAATCAAACCACAAACAAGATTTGTAGCGTATACAGGGCAGTTAATTTCCTTCATAAGGTATGCTAAGGAACCGATATGGTCCTCGTGACCGTGAGTAATAACGACTGCTTTCACGCGATCCTTATTCTCAATGATATAGCTCATATCAGGAATAACGATATCTACGCCAAGCATATCTTCACTAGGGAACGCAAGACCTGCATCAAGAACGATGATTTCGTCCTCGTATTGGAAGATGGTCATGTTTTTACCGATTTCACCAAGGCCACCAAGAGGGATAATTTGGAATTTACCCTTGTTGGAGCCCGCTGGTTGACGACCAACTAAATCGGATTGAACCTCTTGGTTGCGGTCGTGGTTGCGAGCCATTGGACGGTTGTTAGTGCGCGTACGACGATTGTTAGTATTTTCATTGCGATTATTATCATTCGCATTGCGTGTACGAGTATTACGTGTATTTCTTGTATTACGAGTATTCTCGCCATTTCGTTCAGTACGATGTGTATTTTCACCGCCTCGAGTTGTACGGCTTTGACGAGTTTGGCGCGGTTTACGTTCTGTACCTTGTTGTTCGCCTTGCTCAGCTGTTGGACGTTGACGACGTGTATTCGTTCTTGTATGTGTCGTGCGTCGTTGGCGACCTTCGCCATTTTGATTAGCTTCGCCTGTATGACGGCGTTCACCAGTGCGGCGACCTTCTGTATTGCGGTGTTCCCCCGCAGGTCGACGCGTATTGGTGCGACGGCGCATTGTTTTTTGCTCACCTTGAGCAGATGGAGCCGTCTCTACTGCAGTCACTTGTGCAGTGTGTTGATTATCTGTTGTGTTCACAGTTCCTCCTAAAATTTTGTTCATTAATTTGTTTAACATATATTTTCACCTATCATTAAAATTTGATCTTTACAGAGGAACGGACAAACGAAAAAGGCGCTATCCAGCAGCGTCTTTCAAATGGGCGCAAAAATAGCGCAACTCAATTGTTACCGTTCAAGTCCTATTGTCCATTCGCCTCGTGCAAATGAGTATAGTGTACCATTAAACGCGTCAGCCGCGACGTTACGTTCTCTTCGTTACCGTTTAATGTTCATTATAATCCGATCGTTCTGATGAAAGCCTCGCTTTCATACGTTATTATTATTGTAACATAAAAATAGCGTTAACAAAAGAGGTCCCTTATGTTAACGCTATTCCATTAATCCTGTACAAATTTGATCTGATAATCGCACAAAATCTAACCGTGTTTATACATCATATTTAGTCATCATCATCAGGCAAATGTTTATAAAAACCTTCAATATGCCACGCACCATTTTCCTCAATAAGAGAAATATATCGCTTCATCGGTTTAGCCTCTACCATGCCTTCGCCAACCTTTGTAGTCTGTAAATCCGCTTCAAATACAATACGCTTCAAACTACCTGAACGACTCAGCCGTGCCACATCCAAGGTAACCATATCCACTTTTGTACCTTGCTGCATAGCTATTAGCCATTTTTGTTTTTCTACCGGATTGGTCCTAACTTGGTTCATCACATATGTGAAAGCCTTATCATAATCCTTATTATTTACCGCATCAAAATAGCCTTGTACCGATGCACGAGCGGCTTCTTCACTACCTTCGCCAACGATGGCATTGGTAAACCACCCGGAAGGGAACACTTCATTTTCCGGCCCCATTGTACGTAATGAAAATCCAAATATACATAATATACTTACAAGAACAACAATTAAAACTCTCGTTGTTAAGGAACTACTCGTAGGAGATACTTTCATAATAGAGGCAAGCCTTGTATCTATGACGATATGCTTCAATGCACTGCCATATTGATTATCCTGCTGTTGACCTTTTTGGCATAATAACAACAGTAAAATCAATGGCCCGACAAATGGAATGAGGAATAGTAACAAGCTCATGCTACCTCGCCCCGTATCATGAAGTCGGCGCACACACAATGACCCTAATGGAAGCAAGGAAACTAAGCATAATATAGCAGTTAAGAACCCACCTAAACCGATTAAATACGGTCCCGTTCGAAATAGAACCGTCAAAACATAGAAAAAGGTAAGTAAACCAAGCATGGCAATATGCCATAGTAAGAGGAATTGAAAAAATTCCCTGCGCGAAGCACGGCCATTGGTATCCAGGAATTTGTTCATCACATAGAGATATGTATCCTTATAACTCATCTGATAATGAGACATAGGATAGATGACATCACCTTCAGGGGCAATACGTTCCACCTCAACGGCGGTTGTATACTGACCACAGGTAGGGCAGAACATAGCCGCCTCATCACAATACTGATGACAAGCATCACAATAACGTTTCATACATTTCTCCCCAAAACTCTCCACTCAAATTATTTTAAATATGTATCTACAGCCTCGGCGAACCCTTGGCGATATAGATTAGCTCCGCCGTTTGCAGGGTGGCGCAGTCCAATAGCAGATAAACCAAATTTGCCCATTGTATCAGCAGACTTTTGCCCTACAGCCAGCATAAGAGGTTCATCGCCACCCATTTCATGATGCAATTCTAATAACCGTTTTGTATACTCCCATCCTAGCCCTTGCTCAGCCTCTGTAGGTGTACGATTCGTCAATGGATTTCCATCCTTATGAGGGTGAAAAGGGAATATATTCCACAACAATGTATCATACGGGTCTATGCCCTTTTCAAGGATAGCACTCCACACCACCGTATCAGTAGGTTCATTAAAACCATCCTTTTTCTGCGTTTCTTTCAACAACGTGCTCGCTGGTGAGCTAGTACGTTCTAATCGAATAGGGGTTACATCCTTCGCACGAATGGTTTTGTGCTTATCTAATAGCATTCTTTCACATGTAATAGCAATACCACTAAAACGCCCGCCTTGGTATCCCACTGCCTCAGCCACTACAAATACCTTAGCACGACCTAAGCGTGGCAACAAATAGGCTACCAAATTATCGCGACGCACTCGAGCCGCATCAAAACCATCTGTGACAATCTCTAAATCAGGATTTACCTCACCCCAAGGATTATGAACGAGACTACCTTGATACTGGGCAAGCCAATCTACAAAACCGCACACCTTCTCTACACGCTCCGCATCAAAGGACGCCATATATTCATCAAAAGACATGCTCTTCTTTAACTCAAATAAAGACATAGAGCCTCCAATTTAAATTTTATAGGTAATAAATAATATATATCTACTATACATGATAATTACACGAATTGCATAAGAAATATAAAGTTATATGTACTACAATCAAGATGTCACCATCTCTAATCCGAGAAATACGGTGTAGGGAGGAGGTGACACTATGGAAAAAATCTTCTTACTCTTTATAATACCTATTATGACGAATGTAATTAGCTACTACATTTGTAAATTGCTCGATAGGTATTTTAAATGGTGATGAGCATCGGGTTATCTCCGTTATCAGATAAGTAAAAAACCACCCAAGGACGTCGAAATACTTGGGTGGTTCTTTTAAGGTGTACACTAATGGAACTCCTTACTCTTTTAGCTACTTATAGTATACATTATTTTAGAATTTTGTCCATTATAATTAAAGAAACCACCTAGATATATCGCAGTCCCTAGATGGTTTCTTTTGTGCACTCAATGGAGCACTTACAATCTTCAGCTACTTATAGTATACCGTAAAACAACTAAATATAGAACTCGATTTTGTCTTCTTTTGCCAATTGGAATTGTTCGAAAATATGGTTCCGAATATTAACAAAGGATGCCGATGTGCGGTCGGTTCTGTCAATGATGTTTACAGGGATGATAGTTTGTACACGACCTGGATTTGCCGCTAATACCACAACGCGGTCCGCCAATACTACGGCTTCTTCAATATCGTGTGTAACGAACACAACCGTCTTGCCTTCTTCACGGCAGATGCGAGAGATTTCGTCTTGCAAGTTGATACGTGTTAGTGCATCAAGGGCGCCTAGTGGTTCGTCCATGAAGATAATATCTGGATCAACAGCTAGTGCACGAGCGATTGATACACGTTGTTGCATGCCCCCAGATAGTTCTGCAGGGTAGCGATTACGGGCATGGTCAAGGCCTACCATCTTAACGTATTTGTCGATAATAGCAGGACGCTCCTCTTTAGGTACCTTTTTACTTTCAAGGCCAAGCTCAATATTGCTTTCTACTGTACGCCACGGTAACAAGCCATAGTTTTGGAATACTGTTACATATCTGAGCTGAGGTGCTTTCACTTCTTCGCCGTCGATAGTAATAGAACCAGATGTAACAAGCTCAAAGCCTGCCATAGCATTTAATAGTGTACTTTTACCAGAACCAGAAGGACCTAAAAGGCAAATAAACTCGCCCTTTTCAAT
>JAIITD010000241.1 GCA_022737715.1 Veillonella sp. | reverse complement strand
GACCAACGGACCAAAGAAATTGCGGGGGCTGGATTTGAACCAACGACCTCCGGGTTATGAGCCCGACGAGCTACCAGACTGCTCTACCCCGCGATAATATAAGGAGGATAAGAGATTCGAACTCTTGCGCCGCGCTAACGACCTAGCGGTTTTCAAGACCGCCCCCTTCAGCCACTTGGGTAATCCTCCATAAAGCTGAAAGTGTACAACAGCACCATCAAGCGATGGGCTTGATGGACCTTGTAGGACTCGAACCTACGACCGGGCGGTTATGAGCCGCTTGCTCTAACCAACTGAGCTAAAGGTCCAATACAACCACCCAAATCGCGGCGGGGGGGATCGAACCCTCGACCTCCCGGGTATGAACCGGACGCTCTAGCCAGCTGAGCTACACCGCGAAAAAGATACTACAATTACTATTAAATTGTAAATCGGGAAAACAGGATTCGAACCTGCGACCCCCTGGTCCCAAACCAGGTGCTCTACCAAGCTGAGCTATTTCCCGTTAAATGCACCCAGAAGGAGTCGAACCTTCAACCTTCTGATTCGTAGTCAGACACTCTATCCAATTGCGCTATGGGTGCGTATGGTGCCGAGGACCGGGATCGAACCGGTACGGTCATCACTGACCGCAGGATTTTAAGTCCTGTGCGTCTGCCAATTCCGCCACCCCGGCATTATATAGAATTGGCAAAGCGGAAGACGGGATTCGAACCCGCGACCCCCACCATGGCAAGGTGATGTTCTACCACTGAACTACTTCCGCATAATATTAAGTTTGATGCCGACTAGAGGGCTCGAACCTCCGACCCCCTGTTTACAAGACAGGTGCTCTGCCAACTGAGCTAAGTCGGCGTATAAAACCCACAAGTGGCAATGAGCCGTGACGGGCTCGAACCGTCGACCCTCTGATTAAAAGTCAGATGCTCTACCAACTGAGCTAACGGCTCAAATGGAGGATACAGGGCTCGAACCTGTGACCCTCTGCTTGTAAGGCAGACGCTCTCCCAACTGAGCTAATCCTCCATAACAGCGTGGCAACGTCCTATCCTCGCAGGGGGCGATCCCCCAACTACTTTTGGCGTGCTGAAGCTTAACTTCTGTGTTCGGCATGGGAACAGGTGTATCCTT
>JAIITD010000240.1 GCA_022737715.1 Veillonella sp. | reverse complement strand
ATTGAGCTACGCCAGCATCATTACGACAAGATGTATTTTATCATCCGCCACACTAAGTGTCAAGAACTTTTTTAAAACTTTTTTGGAAGTTTTATTCGTTCCTCGCGGTCACCCTTAGTGCTATATCAATATATCATGAAAGTTTTTCTGACGCAAGTATTTTTTTAGAATTTTTCTAACTTCATTTTTTCCTCATAGGAACTCACGTATAAACTCATATATATAAATAGATTATTGCTAGTATAGCGACTAGAATCCGATAGTATCCAAACGATGCTAACGAGGATCTATTTAAATACCATAAAAAGGCTTTTACAGTTATATACCCCACTACATATGATACGACGGTGCCAATGGCAAACATAATAATATCATTTAGTTCCAATAGATGTATGACACGCACTAAATCATAAACACAGACGATAATCATAACAGGCACAGCCATGATAAACGAAAAATCAGCTGCGGCCCTTCTTGTACAGCCGATAAGCATACCTCCTGCAATGGTTGCACCAGAGCGCGAAAATCCAGGCCATAGGCAAAGCATTTGATATAGACCGATTTGAAAGCATTGATATATAGTCAAATTATTGACAGAATCCACCAATCGTCCAGACGTTGTTCTTTTTTCGGCATAAATCATAAATATAGCACCTACGATAAGGCCTATTATAACGGGGATTGGTCCAAACAAATATCCTTTTATAATGTATTGCAAAAGATAGCCAGCCACTAATACGGGTAACATGCCAGCACTAATATGTAACAAAGATACGCCGCGCGTTTTTATCCAATTTTTCCGTTTCAAAAAGCTGTTAAACGTGCGTCTATAATGTGTATAAATTGCAAGGATGGCACCTATCTGAATAAACACTTCAAATACGTCGGCATGAGTACCTTCAAAGTTGAGCATATGCCCAATAATGATCATATGCCCCGTACTCGATACAGGAATACACTCAGTTATACCTTCTATAATACCTAAAATGAGGGCTATTACATATTGTTCCATAGCATTCACCTTCTTTCAAAATGTGGTCACAACGCATGGCAATATATAATGCCCTCATCAATCAATATAACTTTAATTAATCAATAACTATAACACGCTCAGGTTTAGTGATTGTCACTAC
>JAIITD010000239.1 GCA_022737715.1 Veillonella sp. | reverse complement strand
CAAGACGATAACTTCAAATTGTCTCGTGTCGATTTGAAACGTATCTTGTTCCATCCATACATCGATGCATCTGTTGGTCATATGCATACCATCGATCAAGACCATGAATTGGAACGCACATTGGATATGTCTAAACTCTTGCGTATGTGCCGTCCTGCTATCGAAGATCAAAAACCTATTCGCGCTAAATTGGCTATCAACAATATTAACCGTGTAGTAGGTACATTGGTTGGTTCTGAGGTAACTCGTCGTTATGGTGAAAGCGGTCTTCCAGATAACACAATCAAGTTGAACTTTGAAGGTTCCGCAGGTCAATCCTTTGGTGCTTTCATTCCAAAAGGCATGACATTAGAACTCGAAGGGGATGCGAACGACTACCTCGGTAAAGGTTTATCCGGCGGTACCATCGTTGTTTACCCACCTAAGAAATCTATCTTTGAAGCTGATGAAAATATCCTTATCGGTAACGTTGCCTTCTATGGTGCTACATCTGGTAAATCCTTTATCAATGGTGTAGCTGGTGAACGTTTCGCCGTTCGTAACAGTGGTATTACAGCTGTTGTTGAAGGCGTAGGCGACCATGGTTGTGAATACATGACAGGTGGCGAAGTTCTCGTACTTGGTAAAATTGGTCGTAACTTTGCAGCTGGTATGTCCGGTGGCTATGCGTACATCCTCGATTGCGATGAACGTTATGTAAATACAGGTCTTGTAGAATTACGTCCTGCTAATAATGATGATCTTAAACGCATCAAAGAATTAGTAGAACAACATGTATTGCATACTAATTCCACAAAAGGCCGTCATATCCTTGAAAACTGGAATAACTTTGCAAACAGATTTACTAAGGTTGTTCCTGTAGCATATGAAGAAATGCATGCTGCTATTGAACGATTCAAAGAACAAGGCTTGTCCTTAGAAGAGGCTCAATTGGCTGCATTCAAAGAAAAATATGCAAAATAAGTTCGACTCTAATGTAACTTAGATAGAATGTAATGTAGAATGCCTCTATAGCTTTGACTATAGAGGTATTTTCATGTATAATATTTGTATTGCAATATTGGATCATGGCAGTTCTCGGGCCCGTGCAATGGGGGCCTGTGAATCGTGTCAGGACTGAGAGGTAGCAGCACTAAGCGGTAACCTTCA
>JAIITD010000238.1 GCA_022737715.1 Veillonella sp. | reverse complement strand
TCTTTAGCAATACCATAGTTTTTAACACGCATATCAGATGGTCCATAGAAGCTAGCTACACGTTGGCCCCAGCCGCCTTCAACTACACCATCTTCCAATGTAAATACTACAGAATGATTGGATTTCAACTCTTCTAGTAATTCTTCATCAAGGCCAGAAGCAAATTTAGGGTTAACTACAGTTGCATTAATACCTTCTTTAGCTAGTTCATCAGCCACTTGATTAGCTAGATGATAGAAATTACCAAGGCCTAATAAGGCAATGCGTTCACCACGACGAGTGACCTCAGATTTATTCAAGATGCTATAGTCCGTTGTATCAGCCACACCAGTAGATGTAAATTTGCCTACTGGTACACGAATAGCTACTGGATGTTCATGTTGATGTACGGCATATTTAGTCATAGCCAACAATTCTTCATTATTAGTAGGTGCCAAATATACTAAGTTAGGAATGCTTGTAAGCATAGGAATATCAAAGAATCCTAAATGCGTGACATCGTTCATGCCATATACAGATGCCATATGATTGATAATAACCGCACTGTTATTATTTACGCAAAGATCTTGAACCAATTGGTCATAAGCGCGTTGTAAGAAGGTACTATCTACACTGAACACTGGCTTAGCACCATTTTTTGCAATACCAGAACTCATCGCAATGGCATGTTCTTCCGCAATGCCTACATCGATATATTGTTTACCAGCTTCGTTACGCCATTCAGAGTTAAAGCCAAAGCCACCTGGTGTCCCTGCATTAATAGCTACCACTGTTGGATCTACTTTAATTTGTTCCATCAAATAGTCCGCAATTGTACCAGCATAGGTCGGACCATGATGTTCCTTTTTGAGTTTACCTGTTTCTAAATCAAATGGCATTATCCAGTGGAAGGCCTCTTTATTTTGCTCTGCAATAGCATAGCCCTTACCTTTTTGAGTGACCACATGCAACACGATAGGATGATCAATGTCTTTCACTTCTTCAAATGCATTAATCAACGTTTCCAAGTCATTACCAGCTGCTACAAAACGATAATCTAAACCTAAAGACTTGAAAATATTATTAGAGCTTTCACCATTAGACTCGCGTAATTCACGAAGACCACGATACAAGCCACCATGATTTTCCGCAATGGATTGGTCATTATCATTGAC
>JAIITD010000046.1 GCA_022737715.1 Veillonella sp. | reverse complement strand
TAGTACATCAATGTTGCATCGCCTGCAAATTGTTGTAAACCTGCAAGGCCATCTGTATCTGCGTTGAAGGATGCTTTCAACATGCGCAATGCCATTGGGGACAATGCCAAAATTTCATTACACCATTGAACCGTTTCTTCTTCCAATTTATCAAATGGTACCACGCAGTTAACCATGCCCATTTCGTAAGCTTGAGCAGCCGTGTATTGACGGCAAAGGAACCATACTTCACGAGCGCGTTTATGACCGATCATGCGCGCTAAATAACCAGCGCCATAACCAGCATCGAAGGAACCAACGCGAGGGCCTGTTTGTCCGAATTTCGCATTTTCAGAAGCGATGGTAAGGTCACATACGATGTGCAACACATGGCCACCGCCGATGGCAAAACCATTTACCATAGCGATAACAGGTTTTGGAATGATGCGGATTAAATGTTGCAAGTCAAGTACGTTAAGACGAGGAATATTGTCATCGCCTACATAACCGCCATTGCCACGCACACGTTGGTCACCACCGGAGCAGAATGCTTCTTTATCTTCGCCTTGGCCGTGGTTGGCACCAGTCAAGATAATAACGCCGATTTCTGCATCGTCGCGAGCGATTGTGAATGCATCAATAAGCTCAATTACGGTTTTAGGACGAAATGCGTTGCGCACTTCTGGGCGATTAATCGTGATTTTTGCAATACCATTATAGGTTTCGTAAATTACATCTTCATAATTACGATCCAATACTTTCCAATCAAATTTGCTCATGGATGTTACCTTTCCTTATATAAAAAATCTGCTAAGGCCGTCATAAACGGGCCCGGCTTTTCTAAATGTACATTATGTCCCGCCCCATTGACGATGACATGGTCACAGTTTGGTAAATTACTAAACCGCTCTTCTCCTATTGTAGTATATTTTGTATCTAACGCGCCACTAATATATAGAGATGGCATAGATAATTCTTGTAATCGATGGCCTACATAAGGCATGACGCCCTGCCCTGAGCCGCGCAACGTAGCTGCTAATGCATAGGGACTATTGTGTGCACGACGTTGAAACAACTTGTCATGTACGATTGGTGAAAGCTGACTTTGGCTTTCAAAAATAGAGATTTCCGACCATTTAGTGGCAAACCAATGCCCATCATTATCCTCAATAGCTAGTGCCAATTGATCATCTGATTCTTTACGCGCTTGTCGTTCTGCATCCGATTCAATGCCAACAGAACCACTCTCTAAAATAAGGTTTTCAATTTCTGAACCATATTCAAGAGCGTAAATCAATGCTAATCGTGCCCCCATAGAATATCCCATGAGAGAGTAACTTTCACCTGCGACGGCGGAAATTACTGTATGTAAATCACGGAGCATGGTAGGGATAGAAAAAGCGCTTTCATCCTCTGGAATATCCGAATCACCATGACCAATCGTATCGATACGAATGAGTTGATATCCAGGTACAACGATGCCATCCCAAGTGTATCCAGACTCAGAAAAGCCATGTAAGCACACAAGAGGTTTACCAGCACCGGCCAATGTAACGCCATATCGATATTCACCAAGATCGACATACATGCGAAGTGCTGGATTATATATGGAGTTATCTATAATACTGCAAGCATATTGGCTCATAGTCGGTCCTCCTTGTTTGTAGGAATCGTCGTATATTTCTTATGTAGTTCCCGACTTCGTTCTTTAGATGTAGGGATTTCAATGACGTGAACACCTGCTGTTCCTACATAGTTTTGCAACGCATTTTTCAATTCATCATTATTGGCAACGCGTACAAAGTCGATACCATATAGTGTGGCAAGGCCACTATAATCTAGGCCTTGTGCGGTGCTAAATAAGTAATCAAAATGCGGAGTGCCTTTTTGTGGCAAATATTCAAAAATGCCGCCCCCATCATTATTATGAACAATGATAGTTAAATTTAACGGATGCGTTTTCGCTACAGCAAGACCATTCAAATCGTGAAAGAATGTTAAATCCCCCGTAAGCAATACGGTCGGAACGCCATTAGTAGCCATGCCAAGAGCTGTAGAAACGGTACCATCAATACCATTAACGCCACGGTTACCGTAGATAATAGCGCTATGGCGATTACCAGCCCAAAAATAATCCATATCTCGAATGCTCATACTATTGGCAACTACAATTTGACTGTGTTGTGGTAACAAATCTTGTAAAAGATGAATTGTGCGTCCTTCAAATAATTCCTGTTCACAACCTACTGTATCGAGTTGTTTACGCCCCACCGTATCTACGTCAATCCATGCAGATAGATAGTTATTACCATCTGTATCTAGTTTCTCATCAATACCGTCTTTACAGTCATTATGTTCCATTGAATGAAGCTCCGGAATCTGTGTTTTCAATGCCTCTACTAAGCCTTGTGGTGTCGATTGTACGAAGAGCGTTGTATTCCCTGTGGGATTCGTGTAATCCATAGTTGGACTAAGAGAAATGATAGTCCTATCCTTCATGGATGCCACCCACTGCTGAACGCGTTTAGATACGACCATCTGACCAATTTGTAAAATGCAATCTGGTTGTAATACGTCACGATACGCTTCTTGTGTCAGTACTGCATCGTAGGATGTGATGACCCGTTCATCATGAACGCTACGCATATTAGATAAGGGATCGCCTAAAATCGGCGCATTGAACATATAGGATAAAGCAAGAATAGCCTCTATGTCATCAGGATTAGCACTTGGGCCTGCTAACATAAGAACCTTTTTATTCTTAAGAAGGTCATATATAGCGTGCACATCACTTGGTTGAATCGTTCCAGTCACAACAGAAAATGGAAGTCGTCCACATTCAAAATGCTTTCGATCTAATTCCGGTACTAATGGTTCAAAGAGCGGTACATTGATATGCACCGGCCCCCGTTTCACATCCACAGCCTTCATGTATGCCTTCCGAGCTACTAGGCGTGGATACGTATAGTAATGGTCCTGTTGTGGCACAGCTAATTCTTCGTAATAATTAACAGCTGTTCCGAATAATTTTTGTTGGTCCACCGTTTGTGGAGCCCCTACATGTTGCAATGTATGAGGTCGATCGGCGGACAAAATAATCAAGGGTACACCGCTATATTGTGCTTCTAGTACAGCCGGCATATAATGGGCCACCGCTGAACCCGATGTGCACACGAGAATTACAGGCTTTCTATGGGCCTTAGCAATGCCTAACGCCATGAATCCTGCAGACCGTTCATCAATATTCATATAGGTTTCAAAAGCACCATGTTCACGAAATAACATGGCCATCGTCGTAGAGCGAGAACCAGGGCTAAACACGGCATGCGTGATGCCTAATTGGGCGAACTCATCTACCAAGGTAGCGATATATTCATTCATGTAATTTCTCCGTAATCTAGATGAGGTACATAGTCCTCATCATCGTTATTTCGCACTAGTTCTATACCATTTATAAAGCATCTAGTATAGTACGCATTTTATTATTCGTTTCTATATACTCTTCATCCGCATCGGAATCAGCAACTACACCACATCCAGCATATGCATACAGAACATTATCCATAATGAGCGCTGATCGAATGGCGACAACAATGATGCCATCTCCCATATCCTTCATAAAGCCAAACGGAGCGGCATACATTCCACGTTCGTGTGCTTCATATTGTTGTAGTAAGGCCAATGCCTTATCTCTTGGTTCTCCTCCAAGCGCTGGTGTAGGATGTAATAACTTCGCCCATTCAATGAGCGACTTTGTGCTATCCTTGGCTGTTATGATGGTTCTCAAATGATAGAGATGGGCAAGCTCCATAATCTCCGTTTTACCAACGGAAATATCTTGAGTGACCTCGTTCATTGTATGTACAATACGATCTCGAACGATATTGTGTTCAAACAAATTTTTCTCGTCTGTTAATAACTGTTCCTTGGTCCATGCATGAGGTCCATCCTTTGGCGCCGTTCCAGCTAGTGCATAGCTAAGGATTTCAGACCCACGATGACGCACCAAAATTTCTGGTGAAGCCCCTACAAAGGTACGTCCATCCTTTTCATAGCCAAAGATAAAACAGTTCGGATTATTTTCAACCAAGTTTGCCAATATACTAGCCACATTATAGGGTGTATCACTTGTAAATTGCACCTCACGAGATGCAACTACCTTTGTCATCTCACCACGACTAATGCCGTCAGAAATAGCATGCATCAAATTATCCCAATTAGCTTTATCATCACTGGTTTCGTGGAAATTATGCTGAATATGAGGCACTTCAATATCTTCGATGCTAACGCTTTCACCTGCATGCAAATAAAAGGATTCCCCATTTTCTACGATATAGTAATGGGTAAATGCAATCATTTCATGCCCCATGCCCGACCACTTAGGATCCTTTGATGTGTCAAAAAAAGTATCCCCATAAAACACGTACGCATAATTATAGCGGTCCTCATCATCTTTAACTGTGGCTAGACGTTTAACGCCTACAACAATACGATCACTTTGCCGATCCACCCAAAAAACGCGTTCCTCATTGGGGAAATTAAGCCAAAAGGCTACGGGGCTATTCAGTTGTAACGGTTCTTTATTATAAATCATAATGGTATATCGCTATTACAAAGAAAACAGACTCTAGTAATCCACGCAATGCCACCGCATTGGTGTTTCTATGTATATCGATATTATTATAGCACGGGTACCTGCTAAATTATAGGCAATAAAAAGCCCCTACACCATATGCATACACATATAGTATAGGGGATTATGAATTATTTGAAAGCTTTTGCACCAATATCCTTACGATATTGCATACCCTTAAAGGTAATATGATCTACCCGTTCATAAGCACGGTCCAAAGCAGTTCGTAGGTCCTTACCAAGTCCTACCACACCAAGAACACGACCACCATTTGTAACATAATGGTCACCTTCTAACTTCGTGCCAGAATGGAAGATGATGGATGTATCATATTGTACAAGTTCGCCTAAGATGACATCACCTTTTGATGAGCTCTCTGGATAGCCCTTTGAAGCGAGAATAACGCAGGCAGCAGAAGAGTCTTTCCATTTCACCATATTGGACTGCAATGTACCAGTAGCACAGGCCATCATAATTTGGCCTAAATCACCTTCTAACAAAGGCAATACAACTTGTGTTTCTGGGTCGCCAAAGCGCGCATTAAATTCTACTACCTTAGGACCTTCATTGGTAATCATAAGGCCTGCATAGAGGCAACCCACATATGGCATACCTTCTTTTGCCATAGCTGCTACCATAGGTTCTAAAATAGTCTTCATCGCTTCATCTCGTAACGCTTCGGTTAACACAGGTGCTGGTGCATAGGTTCCCATACCACCCGTATTAGGACCCTTATCGCCATCAAAAATGCGTTTATGATCTTGAGACGCAATCATAGGAACCACGGTTTTACTATCTACAAAGGCGAGGAGGCTCGCTTCTTCACCTCCCATGAATTCCTCAATAACAACGGTGCTACCAGCTTCGCCAAATCGGTTGCCACTAAGCATGTCATCAACAGCTGCATTGGCTTCGTCAATGGTCATTGCCACAACAACCCCCTTGCCGGCCGCTAAACCATCTGCTTTTACCACAATAGGTGCTCCTGTTTTAGCGATGAATTGTTTTGCTTCATCTGCATCAGAGAATACGCCATACGCAGCAGTTGGGATATTGTATTTTTTCATAAGGTCTTTAGCAAACACCTTGGACCCTTCTAGTTGGGCTGCCGCTTTAGATGGTCCGAACACAGGAATTCCCGCTTCATTTAATACATCAGCAAGTCCAGCTACAAGAGGTGCTTCAGGACCTACAACAACAAGGTCCACCTTATTATCTTTCAAAAAACGGATAAGATGATCCGTATGAGACCAATCGATACCAACTAGTTCTGCACAATTTTTCATAGCTGCACTACCAGGTACAGCGTATACCTTTTCTACACTTGGACTGATGGATAAACGCCAAGCTATAGCGTGCTCACGGCCACCATTGCCGATTACGCAAACCTTCATAATTACCTCCCAAACATCACAAACAGAGCAACCTCAATACTCGATACATCACCTACTAACAAGGCTGCAACATAGCATTGAGGTTACACATGTACTATACTTGATTAATGTTTAAAGTGACGAATACCTGTAAATACCATTGCAATGCCGGCTTCATCAGCAGCCTTAATGGATTCTTCATCACGGATAGAACCACCTGGTTGGATAATAGCAGCTATACCGTGTTTAGCCGCCGTTTCTACGGTATCGCCAAATGGGAAGAACGCATCAGATGCAAGAACGGCCCCTTTTGCAGCCTCTCCGGCTTGTTCAAGAGCAATTTTAGCAGAACCAACGCGGTTCATTTGACCAGCACCGACGCCGAGTGTCCGTTTCTCATTGGAGATTAAGATAGCATTGGATTTCACATGTTTTACAAGCTTCCATGCAAATTCAAGAGCTTTCCACTGTTCTTCTGTAGGTTGCGCCTTTGTAACAACCTTATAGTTAGCACGGTCTTCTACGATATCATCTTCCGTTTGTACGAGCATGCCACCAGATACCTTTTTCACGGTTACTTGACCAGATTCAGGTTTGGATAGTTCGATGAGACGAATGTTTTTCTTCGCTTCCAAAATGGTTAAGGCTTCTTTTGTGAAAGCTGGCGCCATGATGACTTCTAAGAAAATTTTGCTCATTTCTTCGGCCGTAGCCGCATCGACTTCACGGTTCAACGCAACGATGCCACCAAAAGCGGATACGGAATCGGCTTCATAGGCATTGACATACGCATCATGCAATGTAGCTGCCGTTGCGGCACCACATGGATTCGTGTGCTTAATAATACATGCAGCTGGATCAGTAAATTCCCACACCATATTCCACGCAGCTTCCATATCGACGATATTGTTATAGGATAACTCCTTGCCGTGCAATTGTTTCAATGCACCCATGCCATGAGCCTTGCCAATTTCTTTATAAAAAGCTGCCTTTTGATGCGGATTTTCGCCATAACGAAGGTCCATAACCTTTTCATAGGCGCTTAAATATTCAGGAGGTGTAGGGCCTTCTCCAATTACACCACTCATATAATTGGCAATCGCTGTATCATAAGCAGCTGTATGAGCAAAGGCTTCTTTAGCTAATGCAAAACGATACTCTTGCGTCAATGCACCATTCGTTTTAAGCATATCTAAAATTTCATCATAGTGATCAGGGTTAACTACAATGCCTACATAGGCATTATTTTTAGCTGCAGAGCGCACCATAGTCGGGCCCCCAATATCGATATTTTCAATAGCATCTTCTAATGAAACATTTGGTTTTGCAATCGTTTCGCGGAAAGGATATAAATTTACTACCACTAAATCGATTGGCAAAATACCATGTTTTTCCATAGCAGCTTGATGCTCTGCATTATCGCGAATTGCTAAGATGCCACCATGTACCTTTGGATGTAATGTTTTTACACGACCATCCATCATTTCAGGAAAACCGGTAAGAGATTCTACAGCCTTTGCAGGAACGCCTGCATCAGTAATAGCTTTCAACGTGCCACCTGTAGAATAAATGGTTACCCCTAAGTCTACAAGACCTTTGGCAAAGTCAACAATACCTGTTTTATCAGAAACACTAAGTAATGCGTTTTGAATCATCGTTCCTCCTAAATATAATGTACAATGCGTCCTTCTATACGCAATGCATCTTCACAGAACAAGCGAAGTGCTTCACGATAGGTAGCATGTTCTACGGGCAATAATCGTTCGGATAAGGTATCCTCTGTATCATCTGGATACACAGGAACTGTATTTTGCATGATAATAGGGCCTGTATCCATACCAGCATCCACGAAATGAACGGTACAACCCGTTACTTTTACGCCCGCATCAATAGCCTGTTGATGACCATGAAGTCCTGGAAAGGATGGCAATAAAGCAGGATGAATATTTAAAATCTTATGCTCATAGCGAGCAATAAGGCCGGCCCCTACAATACGCATATAGCCTGCCAATACAATACCATCGACACAATACGGCTCAAGAGCATCCAATTGAGCCTGTTCAAAGGCTTGCTTTGAATCAAATTGACTACGTTCAATAGCAATGAGTGGAATGCCCCAGCCTTTAGATCGTTCTACAATACCTGCATCTGCATGGTCTGTAATAATAACGACAAACTCTCCATTGATAAAGCCCTCTTGCATCGCCTTGTACAAGGCTTCGCCATTTGAGCCTCTACCACTGGCAAATAGAGCAAGACGCTTTTTAGATACAGAATTAGTCATTAAATACCGCCCCTTTTACGACAACAGGACCTTCGCCTGCAACGATACGACCAATTTCATATACTGCTTCATTGCGGCTTTCAAGATTAGCTTTCACCGCATCTACGTCATCGGCATCGACGATGAGAATCATACCGATACCCATGTTAAACGTACGATACATTTCATGCCAATCTACATTGCCCCATTCTTGCAATTTTGTAAACACAGGAAGGCGTGGCCATGTATCACAATCTACCTCAGCAGTTACACCATCAGGAAGAACGCGCGGAATATTTTCATAGAAACCACCGCCCGTGATATGAACCATGCCTTTGATGTAATTTTCTTTAATCAACGGCAACACCGCTTTAGGATATAAGCGTGTTGGTGTTAATAATTCTTCACCAAGAGTTTTGCCAAATTCAGGAATGTCTTGATCTATGGAGAAACCCTTATGGTCGAAAACGATTTTACGAACCAAGGAGAACCCATTGGAATGAACACCGGAAGATGGCAAACCAAGAATGACATCACCCGCTTTAATATGTTCACCTGTAATTAGTTTAGGGCGATCTACAATACCTACGGCAAAACCTGCTACATCATAGTCGCCTTCACCATAGAAACCAGCCATCTCAGCTGTTTCCCCACCGAGGAGAGCACAACCAGATTCTTCACAAGCATTAGCGACGCCGCGTACGATATCGGCTACTTGTACAGGATCAAGTTTACCAACCGCTACATAGTCTAAGAAAAATAGAGGCGTTGCACCTTGCACGAGAATATCATTGACACTCATAGCCACACAGTCTTGGCCGATTGTATCATGTTTATCCATCATGATAGCGAGACGCAATTTAGTGCCAACCCCATCTGTACCAGATACGAGCATTGGTTCTTGCATGGAATGGCCTGCCAAAGAATAGAGACCACCAAAGCCACCTAAATCACCGACAACACCTGCTGTGTATGTTCTTTTTACGGATTCTTTCATCAACTCTACGGCTTTATTACCGGCATCGATATCTACACCTGCATCACGATAGGTTAATCCTGTTTTATTCGAGCACATATTTGACCCCTTCCTCTTGTTCTGTAGGCACATCTACCCTGTAATCACCATTGAAACAAGCGAAACATAAATCCGCTTCTGGCACGCCGCTAACAGCTTTGCACAAGCCTTCTTTTGATAGATAATGCAATTTATCTGCCTTAATATAATCTCTAATTTCTTCAATTGTATGTGTAGCCGCAATCAATTCTTTGCGAACCGATGTATCAATGCCATAGTGACAAGAATATTCGATAGCCGGCGAGCTAACACACATATAAATTTCCTTAGCGCCTGCCTCTTTTAACATCTTGACGATAAGTCCACTTGTGGTACCACGCACGATAGAATCATCGATTAGTACAATGCGTTTACCGCCTACAACCTCTGGCATAGCATTTAGTTTCATGCGCACAGCTAGTTCCCGTTCTTCTTGATTAGGTTTAATAAATGTACGTCCGCTGTATCTATTTTTGATTAAACCTTCTGCGAAAGGGATGCCCGATGCACGAGCATATCCAAGAGCAGCCGTCGTACCAGAGTCTGGAATAGACATGACGATATCTGCATCATATTTAGTTTCGTTATATAATTCACGTCCCATATTGAGTCGTGTTTCATATACGGATTGGCCATCGATTTTACTATCGGAGCGCGCAAAATAAATATATTCAAAAACACATAGCTTTTTATCAATCTTTTCAGGTTCTGCATAGATTGTGCTACGCACGCCACGATCATCAATAATAACCATCTCACCTGGGTCAATATCGCGAATAAATTCAGCCTTTATAGCATCGAAAGCGCAGCTTTCACTAGATAAAACATAGCCATGCTCAGTCTTACCTAAGCAAAGTGGTCTGAAGCCTTGAGGATCGCGAACCCCAACGAGAGAGTCATTAGTGGTAATAACCAAAGAAAAGGCCCCTTCGATTTGTCGAGCTGCATCAGCAATGCGTTCCTCTTGCGTTTCAGCCTTAGAACGAGCGATTAAGTTTACGATAACCTCTGAATCCATAGTTGTTTGAAAAATGGAACCGTCTGCTTCAAGTCGACGACGGATATCTAGGGCATTCGTCAAATTACCATTATGAGCTACCGCAATTTGGCCGCCTTGATAATGAATTACGAGAGGTTGAATATTACGTGGGTTATTAGAACCAGTTGTAGAATACCGAACATGACCAGTCCCCATGTGGCTTTTTAATGTTGGTAATTCCTTAATAGCCTCAGTCAATAAACCCATGCCTTTTTTTAAAGCCACTTCATTACCATCAGTAATAGCGATACCCGCACTTTCTTGACCGCGGTGTTGAAGGGCAAACAATCCCCAATATACATATCGTGCAACGTCAACGGTGTGGTCAAACACACCAAAGACGCCACATTCTTCATGCCATTTGTCAAAAATTGGATCGTAGTTCATCAATAACCCCCAGGTTATGCACGTTCGCCTGTTAAGCGGAATAACATTTCTTTATAAGCTTCTTCGATATTGCCAAGGTCGCGACGGAAGCGGTCTTTATCTAGTTTTTCACCTGTTGTAGCATCCCAGAAACGGCATGTATCAGGAGAAATTTCATCGCCAAGCAATACTTCACCATTATGTGTACCAAATTCAAGTTTGAAATCGACCAATGTTACATTCTTAGTAGCCAAGAAGTTTTTAAGGATGTCATTTACCTTCATGGTAATTTCGGAAATTGTATCCAATTGTTCTTGTGTAGCCCAGCCAAGAGCTGTGATTTGGGATTCGTTAGCAAATGGATCGCCTAGTTCATCGTTTTTGTAGCAGAATTCAAGAATTGGATGTTTAAGAGGCGTACCTTCTTCAATACCAAAACGTTTAGCCATAGAACCAGCGGCGATGTTACGAACGATAACTTCTAGAGGAACAATATTCAAAGTCAATACTGTTTGGTTACGGTCATCTTCACGACGAACAAAGTGTGTTGGAACGCCTTCTTTTTTCAACAATTCAAAGAAGAAAGAGGAAATTTTATTGTTCAATACACCTTTGCCAAGGATAGTATCATGTTTTTCACC
>JAIITD010000237.1 GCA_022737715.1 Veillonella sp. | reverse complement strand
CTGCAGAACAAACCTTAATCGTCCTTGCAGTCATGGCTGTTTTATTCGTTACGGAAATTATTCCTTTAGCTATTACTTCTTTAGGCGGTGCAATTGCCCTTGGCCTTATGGGGATTATTACTCCTAAGGTTGTATTCTCTGGTTTATCTGATAGTACAGTTGTGTTGTTCGCCGGCATGTTCGTTGTTGGTGCTGCGTTATTCTACACAGGTTTAGCTCAAAAGATTGGTGAAACCGTAGTTTCCCATGCAGGTACTAGTGAAAACGGTTTGATGCTTGCCATCATGCTTGTTACAGCTACGATGTCTGCATTCTTATCTAACACTGGTACAACAGCTGCTTTATTACCTGTAGTTGTTGGTATCTGTTCCGTTGCTAAGATTCCTGCATCTCGCCAATTGATGCCTTTAGCATTTGCTGCTGGTATCGGCGGTATCATTACAATGGTTGGTACACCACCAAACATTATTGTAAGTGGTACATTGACTAAATTTGGTGAACAACCATTTGGTTTCTTCGAATTTGCTTGGATTGGTATTCCTTTGACTATCGCTACTATCATTTTCATGATGCTTATTGGTAAACATTTATTACCTAAACATGAAATTCAAGATGCTGGCGATGTTGAACAAGAAGTAGCAGCCGAAGATATTTCTAATGATCCAAAGAAACAATTATACTCTGGTCTTATTCTTTTAGGCGTAATCATCGCTATGATTTTAGGCGATACCTTAAAAGGTGTTGGTATTAATTTACCATTGAGCATGGTTGCAGTTATTGGCGCAATGCTTTGCGTATTGACTGGTTGCTTAAACGAAAAACAAGCTTATACATCCATTGACTGGGTAACAATCTTCTTATTTGCAGGTATGATGCCAGTTGCCACTGCACTAGATCAATCTGGTGCTGGTAAAATGATTGCTAATGCAGTAATCGGTATTATGGGTTCCGATCCTAGCCCTTACTTTGCAACAGCAGTATTGTTCATTTTGTCTTGTGTTATGACTCAGTTTATGTCTAACACTGCATCTTGCGCATTGTTGGCTCCTATCGGTATCTCCATTGCTCAAGGTATGCATGCTGACCCTCATGCTGTATTGATGGCTATCGGCGTTGCTGCATCTTGTGCATTCGGTACACCTGTAGGTACACCTCCAAATACATTAGTACTTGG
>JAIITD010000236.1 GCA_022737715.1 Veillonella sp. | reverse complement strand
CCAAAGAGTTATAAAGAACCATATACTCTTTCTATAAGGAGCTCCTAAAAATAATGCCTTTAGATACATTACACACTGTCGCATTTACTCTCCCTATATTTCTGTGACTAAAACATTTTCTTATACAATACTTCTATATCGTTACGACTTACTTCAGCCACTGTATTAGCAATATTGCCTGCAGCCACTACGTATACATTATCGACAAGCCAAGGAATATCCTTTTTAGTAAATCCTAATTCTGTAAGGTTTGTAGTAAGGTCTAATTCATGCACCATAAGGCGTAATGCTTCACCCAACTCAGAACCGTCACCATGGTTGAATATTCGTGCCAATGCATTAAATTTTTCAGGGTTAGCGCTCCATGTGTATTCCACTACAACAGGTTCAATAACCGCAAGGCCGACACCATGGGTAATATCTTTAAGACCACTAGCAGGGTGTTCCATACCATGGCCTAGTGTAACGCCTGCCGTGTTAATAACCATGCCTCCAATAGTACTCGCCAATGTAACGGACTCCCACGCTTTTGTTAATTGTTTTTCATTAAGTACAGGTTGTTGACCATTCGCAATAGCTTTCACATGTTTATATAGTGGTACTAGATATTGTGCTAGTAATGTTACTGCATAATGAGCTAGCGCATCGGTAAAAGGTTGCGCCGTTTTAGATGTGTACGCCTCAATGTTATGGCACAATGCATCAAAACCAACAGATGCCAACACATGAGGAGGCATAGTCCCCATTACAGCTGGATCTACAATGGATACCTTAGGAACGATGGCATTACAGCGCAACGATTTCTTATCTCCTGATTCAGGATTTGTAAGGACACCGAAGCCATTACCTTCTGAACCTGTGCCACAGGTTGTAGGAATTACAATAAGAGGTAATGCATTATCACTCGTTTTGCGGTTGAAGATATAGTCATTAATGTCGCCGTCATTCACAGCCATAAAAGCAATGCCCTTTGCGCAGTCCATAATGGACCCACCGCCAATAGCAATAACCATATCGCAGCTTTCAGATTTAGCTAAAGCAGCACCGTCTAAAGCAGTTATAGTCAACGGATTAGCATCCACTTGGTCAAAGAGAACATGTTCAATATGGGCCGTATCAAGCTTAGCCACTACGCGGTCATATAAACCAGATTTTTTTGCACTACTGCGACCAGTTACAATAAG
>JAIITD010000045.1 GCA_022737715.1 Veillonella sp. | reverse complement strand
ACCAACTGGCGACTAGATTATAATAACATGTTGACCATTTAGTGTCAAGCACTTTTTATAATCTTTTTTAGAATTTTCTAATCACCTCTATATAAGGGATTTACATAAAAACTCTAAAACAACTAACAAAGAATCTAGATATCATCTAGTGTTTCCTCATTAAGAAACAGTCGCCTCAACGACTGTATGGTTATTATAGTATAAACCACATACCTATGCAACCCCTAATTCTCATTTTTATAAAACTTCACTTTCAACTCATTTTCCAATAAAATATATTGATTTTACGCAATCTATTTTGTACAATATACTTAACTTACGATGATATACATGTTATGTTTCAATGAGTGGGCTCTCGTACCTTCTATTAGTACTAAATTTAGAGTGGGCTCTCTGTTTCTTCTATTAATACTATATTTACGAAGATATACATGTCATATCTCAGCGGGGTATTCTTCCCCGTTCTATTAATACTATATAAGGAGAGATATATGAAATTCTCAAAACGCTTATTTACTAAAACGGTTGCTTTGGCTGCTATTTGTGCGTCTGTTGCTACAGCAAGCTTTGCAGCACCGCAAGGATCATTTGATACATCTGAAATCCATGTTACAGGTCAAGCTTCCCGCTCTGTGGCACCTACCTACGCAATACTTACATTAGGCATTACAAGTGAAAACACAAACATCAATGCTGCAAAATCTAATAACGACCGCATCATGAGCGACCTTATTAGCAAGCTTTCAAATATAAACGTTGCAAAAAAAGACATTTATACGTCTAATATTTCAATTAATCCTACTAGTGATTACCAAGAAGGCAAACGCGTTAATACAGGTTACCGAGTATCCAACCTTGTAACGGTTAAAATCAACAACTTAGATAGCGTAGGTAAGGTTGTAGACGCAGCTGTTAATGCTGGTGCAAATGACATAAACAGTCTTTCATTCCAAAACGACCCATCTCAACAACTATCCGATTCTTTAACTACAGAAGCCATCCAAAACGGCCAACACAAGGCTGAGGTAATTGCTGCGGCTCTTGGTCGTACCTTAGGTCCTGTAAAAACTGTAAACATTAGCAACACCGAAACAAGCACATTCGATCAAGGCTATTATCGTAGTGCCAAAGTGCTTGCTGCAAATCTAAGCACTTCTACACCTGTCGAAAAAGGATCTTTAATCGTATCTCAAGATGCAGATATTGTATATTATCTACAATAACAACTATTGTTTATAGATTGTTAGCTACACGCTATAGCCATTACGTTCTAGCAACATAATTGGCTATGGTCTATAATCAATTACTTTCCAACAACAAACATAACAAAAGACCGTATAACATACGATACTAACTATGTTATACGGTCTTTATTTTGTATTATTTTATGGTGGATTCTGGTACAACACCTTCGTGTACTGCCACAATGCCGCCTGTTAATTCAGTATACTTAGCATTTTCATAGCCCAATGATTTCCAGATTTCTAAAATCTCGCTTTGATGAGGATAGCGACGCAAGGATTCAGGCAACCACGCATAGGAAGAATTATCTTTACTCAACTTGCCTATAATAGGTAATATATAGGAGAAGTAGAAATGATATAATTGCTTAAACCCAAATGCACTTGGCTTAGCCAATTCCAAGACTACCACCTTGCCGCCTGGTTTTACAACGCGTTGCATTTCGGATAGCACTTGTTTAATATCAGGTACATTACGCATTGCAAAGCCACTCATAGCCGCATCAAATGTATTGTCCGCATAAGGCAAAGCCATCGCATCGCCTTGAACCAAATTCACTTGGTCTAACAAATCCGCTTGAGCCATACGCTCACGACCTTGCTCTAACATTTCCGCATTAAAGTCTAAAGCTTCTACTGTCAACGTCGGTTCTTGGCGCAATGCTTCCTTTGTAAATACACAAGTACCACAAGCTACATCCAGCACATGTTGATAAGGTCCAATATTCATTTCTTTCACGGCGAACTTACGCCAGAAATAATCTTGCCCAAAGCTGAGCAATGTATTCATCAAATCATAATGTTTGGCAATATTAGAAAATACACCTTGCACAAATTGTTCTTTGTCTTCATACGTGTTAAATTCTTTAGTATTCATGGTACCCACTTTCATAATCAAGAATATCACATGTTGACAGTATACCATAACCAACGACGACATTCTAGAACTTAGAACGATTCTAATATATATACTATATATACAAAGAATTACAAAATGTATTAAGTAATAAAAAACACAATTTAAATAGTATTTTCTATTGAATTATAATAATGTTCGTTATATAATGACATATGTCCTTTCTAAAAGGATTTATTTATTATACTCATTTTTAAGGGTATAACTCATTGTTTTATGTAGTCTAATTAAGTATTGGAGTCTATTATGAATCGATTTATGAAATCCATTAATAGAGTCAGCCTCATTCAACAAATTATTATCGGTATGATCATCGGTATTTTGACGGCTCTCTATGTCCCTGATATTGCAAATGAATTATCGCTGTTGGGGATATTATTCGTCGGCGCCCTTAAGGGTATCGCCCCAATTCTTGTATTTTTCCTAGTTATCGCAGCGATCAGTAAACATCGTTCCGGACAAAAAACAGGTATGGGCTCCGTAATTACCCTCTATCTATTGGGTACATTCCTTTCCGCCGCACTTGCCGTACTTGTGAGCTGGTTCTTTCCAACTACATTGCATCTAGCAGCTAGTGCAGCTGATGCAGCACCTCCACAAGGTATTGCGGAAGTCATGAAAACATTACTCAAAAATATCGTAGATAACCCTGTGAAAGCATTAATGTCCGCCAACTACATCGGCATTTTAGGCTGGGCACTTATCATCGGCGGTGCTTTACGTCATGCACCTATGAATACAAAAGAAGTAATGGAATCCATTGCTCAAGCGATTACTACTGTAGTAGGTTGGATTATCCGTTTCGCTCCTCTTGGTATCATGGGCCTTGTGGCTGATTCCATTGCAACAAATGGTATCGAAGCACTTATCAGCTACTTCCAACTTCTCGTATTACTCTTAGGCTCCATGATTTTCGTAGCCTTGGTTGTCAACCCACTTTTATCCTTTATTTATTTGCGCCGTAACCCATATCCATTGGTGTTCAAATGTTTGCGTGAATCTGCTATCTACGCATTCTTCACACGCAGCTCTGCAGCCAACATTCCTGTAAACCTTGACTTGGCTAAACGTTTGAAACTAAACCCTGATATGTATTCCGTATCCATTCCATTAGGTGCGACCATCAACATGGGCGGTGCTGCAATTACAATTACAGTTATGACATTGGCTGCTGCTCATACATTGGGCATCATCGTGGATGTGCCTACAGCCATCCTTCTATCTGTTATCGCTACTATCGGTGCATGTGGTGCTTCTGGTGTAGCAGGCGGTTCCTTGCTCCTCATTCCGTTGGCATGTTCCCTATTCGGTATCTCCAACGATGTGGCTATGCAAGTAGTAGGTGTTGGTTTCATCATCGGCGTATTACAAGACTCCACAGAAACAGCCCTCAATTCTAGTACTGATATTCTATTCACAGCCACAGCAGATTATGCAAAACGCGGTTACAACGAAAACTGGGATTAAAATAGTATATAGAACAAGACGATCCATTGGGTCGTCTTTTCTTTTTGTAAAAGCTTTCCCTACTTCGGCTTATCTTTTTGTGAAAGCGTTCCCTACTCTGGCCTTCACTATGAATAAAAACAATATGTTTGCTATATTGATTATTTTCAATGTAATGGTATAATAGATTTAATGATAATAACTATTACTAGATATATATAGAAAGGAATCAACATGAAACAATACGATATTATTGTAGTTGGCACAGGCGGCGCGACTATCGTAGCCGATGCAGCTATCAAAAAAGGTCAAAAAGTGGCCATCATAGAAAAAGGTAAATTTGGTGGTACATGCTTAACACGCGGTTGTATTCCTACAAAGGTTATGGTAACAGCTGCTAATGCTGTACAAGAGGTAAAAGAATTCGGCAAAATTGGCGTCAATGTTAGTGAGGCGACGATGGATTGGGATGTCGTTTCCAAACGTACATGGCACAAAATCGATGAGTCTGCAGGCATCTACGATTACTACAACGCGTATGACAATGTAGACGTGTACCGCGGTGCAGCTAGCTTTGTATCCGATAAGGTGATGAATATCCACCTCAACGACGGCTCTGGCATCGTAGAAATTACGGCCCCTACTATCGTTCTTGGCACTGGTGGCTACAGCAATGTACCAAATGTACCTGGTTTACAAGAGGCCGGTTATCTTTCTAGTGAAAGCCTCTTTGGCGATAAATTCCCAAAACAACCGTACAAATCCCTTGCTGTCTTAGGCGCTGGTCCTATCGGCGTTGAGTTCGCTCATGTATTTGACTCTGCCGGTACCGATGTAACAATTATTCAACATAATGTACGCTTAGTACCAAAAGAAGATGCGGATATGTCTGAACATCTTCTCAACAACTATAGAGAACGTGGTATCAACGTGATTCTTAATCAAGATACTGTAGAGGTTCGCCAAGAAGATGGCTTAAAGGTTGTTGTCACAAAGGATCGTACAACAGGGGAAATCACTGAAACTAAGGTGGAAGAAATTCTCGTAGCCGCTGGTATCCGCCCCGCTACCGAAGAGTTACACCTTGAAAATACAGGTATTGAAACATGGCCAAAGGGATGGATCAAAACGAACGAGTT
Source organism: Veillonella sp. (assembly GCA_022737715.1). GTDB lineage: Bacteria > Bacillota > Negativicutes > Veillonellales > Veillonellaceae > Veillonella. The sequence goes on along the minus strand of JAIITD010000045.1, from coordinate 6,926 downwards.
CCTTGAAACATCTGTAGACGGCATCTATGCGTTAGGCGATGTGAACGGTGAACCGGCATTCCGTCATCGCGCCAACTACGAAGCGGATATTATTGCACATAATCTATACTTTGCCAAAAACGAAGCAGATTTCCGTTGGGCCCGCTACGACGTGTTGCCAAAGGTTACCTTCTCCTATCCTGAAATTGGTAGCGTAGGTCTTACTGAGGCAGAAGCAATCAAGGCTGGTTACAATGTAGGCGTAGGCAAAAACTTCTACTCCTCTACTGCCAAAGGCTATGCTATGGGCATTGATCCAGGTGATGTAAACGACGGCTTTGTAAAAATCGTGGTCGACAAAGATACAAACCATATCCTTGGTATTCACGTGATTGGACCACAAGCCTCCATCCTATTCCAACCATACGTAAATCTTATGAACAGCGGTGTAACTCCATTGACTGCCATCAATGAAGAAATCGCGTCTGAACGAACAAAACGATTACGCAAAAAAGGTATCATGCGTAACATGGATCCTAAATCTGTAATCACCGTCGGTGAAACAATGAGTCCACATCCATCTCTTATCGAAGTTATTATGTGGACACAAGTGTACTACGAAAACCGCTGGTAATCGATTGTACATAACAATAAAACAGGTAGTACACATCAAATGATGTGTACTACCTGTTTTTTTCAAAAGAAAAGCCACACCTTCTCTTTTAGTCCATCTAATTGAGTCGGTGAGGCTTGTTGTATATTATTTTTTATCCATAACGATGTCATGGCCCCATACGAGGTTCGTACGGCGTTTATCAAAACCTTGATCTGGTTCTGGAGGTAATTTTGTTGCTTTACTTTGTTCAATGTAAGCACCTGTATTACCATCAACAGTTACCACTGTTTTCTTACCATTTTGATGCATTGTTACATAGTAATTAACTTTACCATTATGAGCTTCAACCTTCCAGCCCTTCATAACAGCATCTGCACCTAGTTGTGCTTTAGCAGCTGCTTCCGCTTGAGATGGTTCGATAACCTTATCTTTATTGAAGATTTCACCAATAACGCGTTTAGGTTTGCCACCTTCGCTCATATCGGATTGGTTACCAGTGATAATATCAATCTTCATTTTGTATTCGTGGTATTTACTATATCCAGTAACTTTATAAGCATAAGCCAAATCATTGGAATTCAATTCTACAGAGTGCAACGCTGCATTAGGGAAACGATTTTGGAAAATCGTACCAATTTCGCTCATTGTCATGACTACAGATTGTCCAGGCGCACGTTTAATTGTAATGTCTGTGCTTGTTTCCGGTTTTGTTTTGCGCGCTTGTGCTTCATACGGTGTAGCTACGGAAAAAACACCAACTGCAAACACGCCAGTCATAACCAAAGATAGTAATTTTTTATTCATTATAATCCTCCCAATAGTAATCGGATTCTACAAACTTGTATGTAATCTATTCAACTTTACATTTCATATAGAGCTATCAAGCTCAAAAGGACGTATCTAATGTGACTAACCTTTATAAACCTTCATTAGAGGCTAATCGTTCTTCAACGTCAGTCATCAGTAATTTATAGCAAGTCGCTACTAATGGCACGCCTATAATCATGCCTGTAACCCCCATCAAGCTACCGCCTATGATAACAGCTGCAAAGACCCATAAGCCCGGTAATCCTACAGAATTACCTACGATTTTTGGATAGATCACATTGCTTTCAATTTGATGTAAAACTTCTAGAATGATGACGTAAATCAATGCATCCATAGGACTGATGGTAAGCAATATAACCGCCCCCATCACGCCGCCTACATATATACCCACTAATGGAATTAAACCGGTGAGACCAATAACACAGGCAATGGTCGTAGCATAGGAAATATTACAAATCCATAATGTAACGCCCACCATGATACCTAAAATCAAGGCATCGATAAACTGTCCTACAAAGAAACTACTAAATGTTTGAACAGCAACCTTGGCCACATAGGTTACACGATTCACCCACGTATCAGATGCATAGGCTTTCAAAATACGCTTACCTTGCGACATGAGGCGTTCCTTATCCAGTAGCATGTAAATGGCAAAGATAAGACCTAATGCAATATTTACGGTCCACGAAAGAATTGTGCCCATCGTATTCACCACATAGGTGCCACCCTTGGTCCCCCATTCACGCGTATAGTTAACTATACTTTCACCATTCAAGGTATTTAATACCGTAGGATTAGAGGCCAATGGAATGGTATTACTTAAATGATAAATCCATTGTTGAAAGTCTAGGTACAACTGCGGTGCGGCGGACACGATAAGTGTAATAGAATGCACTAACTGCGGCACAGCCATACGAGCAATAAAGTACACGATAAGACTAATCGTCACAAAGGATAGGATAATGCTCAACGGACGCCGAATCTTATACCGCCAGCCCGATACGATACGCGGCCATAACCAACGTTCATAGCGGACGACGAGAATATCGAGGACAAAGGCCATGCAGGCACCTACGATAAGCGGTACAAAAGCCGTTATCAAGGCGTCGATGCCAGATGCTATATCGCTAATGCGCAAGGCCACCAATATCATGAGACCTGCCAGGATTATCGCACCGATAAGCTCCTTATAATATTTAAATTTTTCCATACTAATAACTCACTTTTACTAAACACATGGTAAGTATTGTACACAATATAAATGAAAGCTATATGACAACGATCAGATTACATATGTACAGTAGTATTTCTAATAGATTTAGTATAACACAAAAGTCCATCTTATCGCACTCAAAATATATAGAGAGACGAAAAGATGGACTTATATGAGTTTAGATTAAATTGAGAGAGCTCAAATTAACGGTGAATGAAAACGTCTACACGACGGTTTTCAGCTTTGCCATTTGCAGTTGCATTAGTTGCAACAGGTTTAGCATCACCATTAGCGATACCGATCAAACGGTTAGCATCTACACCATTGTTTACCAAGTATTGTGCAACATCTTGCACACGGCGTTCGGACAAGCCAATGTTGTATTGAGGGTTAGCATCAGTATCTGCATTACCCAACAATTTTACTTGGTCGTTTTTGTATTGATTAGCAGCGTTCAATGCAGCTTGTAGGTTAGCACCTTGGTCTGCACGAGGAACGTCTTGGTCAGAATCGAAGTAGATGGATTGTACATAGTAATCAGCTTTAGCTGGTTTTTGTACAGGAGCTGCAGTGTGTTCAACTACAGGAGCTGGAGCTGGTGCTGGAGTTACAGCGATAGGTTCAGCTTTTTCAGCGCCACCGAAACGGTAGGACAAGCCAACTACAGGACCTTGGAAGGATACGTTGTGGTTATCAGTTGCTTTTGTATTTACATAACGGTAACCAGCATTGATATCAAGATCATCAGTTGCTTTGTAACCCAAACCTGCTTCCCAAGTTGTAGTTTCTTTTGTACCGATACCAGCTTTGCCGTATACGTCTACTTTAGAACCTAAAGCAGCTTTACCAATGATACCAACTTGAGCGATATTGTTTGTATGTTTGATAGCATCGCTATGAATGCGACCCCAACCACCATACAATGCAAAGTTTTTGCTCAATGTTTGAATCAAGTTCACTTCTTGCATGTTGGAATCAACATGTTTGGAATTCAAACCATGGTAACCGTATTGGATAGCAGTTTTATCACGCAATGCATGAGTAATATCGCCATCAAAGTTCCATTTGTGAGCAGCTTTAAAACCGTCTGCTTTAGTTTCAACGCTTGCAGCGCCAAGATCAACTTGAGTTTCACCTTTTGTGAATTGTGTTTGTGGTGTAGCACCTACAACAGAAATACCCATTGTAGCTACAGCCAATAATGCTACTAATTTTTTATTCATTGTATTATTCCCTCCATTAATCACCCTTACACACATAAGGGCTTTTTTAACGATAATTCTATTGTACACAACTCTTCGAAAAAAATCAATGTTTCAATGAAACTCTCATGAATCTGTGCTACCTCTCACATAAAATTCTATAGAATATGATATACTAACGATAGAATGTTATATGTAGTATAAGGAGGAACCATGAGTAAAACAGCCTATGTAGTACGTCATATCCACTTTGAAAACGCCGGTATTTTAGAACCTTTATTAATAGAACGGGGATTTACCTTAGAATATATTGAGGCGCCCCTTGCCGACTTTAACCAGTACGATGCAACGAAGGCAGATCTTGTCATCGTTTGTGGTGCCCCTATTGGCGCATACGACGAAAAGATATATCCTTTTTTAATCGATGAAACCAAATTTATTAAGGCCCGTATCGATAGTAAAAAACCATTGATCGGCATCTGTCTTGGGGCGCAACTTATTTCCCGCATCATGGGCGGTCACGTAGGTCCTATGAGTCATGGTAAAAAAGAAATCGGATTTGGTCCATTGCGTTTTACTGCAGAAGATCAACATACACCTCTAGCCCTCTTAGGAGATACGCCTGTTCTCCACTGGCATGGTGATGAATTTGAAATTCCAGAAGGTGCTGTTCGCCTTGCCGAAACGGACCTCTGCCCTAACCAAGCCTTTGCCATCGGCAATCATATTTTAGGATTGCAATTTCACTTAGAGGCAGATCCAACTGTTATTGAAAGCTGGCTTGTTGGTCACTGTGCAGAGCTATGCAATGCTGGCATTGATATCTCTAAGATTCGCGAAGATGCACGAGTATTCTCCGAGTCACTACCTGCTGCAGGTAAAAAGGCTATGACCGCATGGCTAGAAAGCAATAACTTATAATTAATCTCATAAGCATACCACAAGCCCCCAGATAAACTGGGGGCCTCGTCATGTGCGTATACATATAAAAAAGGCATCGACCACTACTGGCCGATGCCTCTTTATATTCATATATATATCCCTTACATATATACGTGAAATTGATGATTTTTACAAATAACACGTTCCCCAACGTGTCATTTATTCCACATCTGTATTGTATACTATTCTTAATTAGTAGGCAAGAAGTTTTTCATAAAACTTTCATAAACTATTTTAAAAGTTTCAATCTATCTATACCACCTTATGTTGCCATGAACCACCTATAAAACGTATATAGGCGCAAACAAGGCGTAACGATTGATCTAAACATAGAGAAATCCACGCTCCATATAGACCAAGGCCTAAGGTAATACATAACACATAGGTAATGATTGGGCGAATAATAGCAACGCTAATTAATGAATACTTCATGATATAGAATGTATCGCCGGCCCCTTTCAACACGCCTGCAAAGACCTGTTGTAGTGCTTGAGGAAAGGCAGCAATAGCCATAATGCCCATCAATGCTGTAGCCAGTGTGACAACCTCGCTTTCACGAGTATAGGCTTGTACCAGCAAATGACCTGCACTGATGAATATAAGACCGCTAATGAGCCCCACAAAGAGCCCCATACGAGCGCCGATACGACCAAAAGCCTTCGCTAAATCCGGCCGTTTATGACCCAAGTTTTGACCCGTATGAGAGGCGCCGGCGAATCCGAGGCCCATGGCAAAGTAATAGAATATATCCATCAAGTTCATACACACATAATGGGCAGCCAATGGTACGGCACCAAGGGAAGCCACAATCATGGTATACGTATACATGCCAAAGCGTTCAAAGAATTGTTCCCCTAAGGAGCTGCCCCCTACGTGAAACACCGTATGGAGTACGGAACGCTCAAAGCGCCATTTTGACGGATGCAATAAGGTGAGACCCGTCTTGGTATGTTGCGAGATAGCCCGCAACAACAATGCTGCGATAACGGCACTACTGATGAGCGTCGAAATACCCGCCCCCATGACACCAAATTCTGGGAAAAAGGCAATACCATAGATTAAGAAGAAGTTCATAATCGTATTTAAGATATTCCCTACCACATTGGATTTGAAGATAACCTTTGTATTACCATAGCCGATGAGGGCGCCCCCTACAATTTGGCTAAAGGACTGAAATACAAGACTCATGACAATAAATCGACCATACCAAACAGCGGTTTCAATATAGCCATCCTCTGCCCCTGTAAATCGTAAAATATGCTCTAAATTAAATAAGCATATAGCGAGCAATGGAATGTAGATTAAGAAGTTCAGTAGAATTGATTGCTTGAGCACTGCATTCATGCCATCTACATCGCCTTCACCATGACGGCGGGCAATAATTGCGGTGACTGCAATCGATAAGGCCCGGCAAATGACGAGCATAACCATTTCTGGTTGTCCCATAATACCTACAGAGGCCAATGCGGAGGCACCTAAGGAGCCTACCATAGCCAAATCAATAGCAGTCATCAACTGCATCATGAGCCCTTGCAAGGTCGCAGGCCAAGCAATTTTTAAGTATTTATTATATAAGTTTTTTGTAGTATCTACCGGTCCCAGTCGATCCTTCATCGGTAATATGGTATCTACTGAGAACCAGCGTTGTAATGATGTTAACATAATGACTCCCCATAATAATCCCAAAGAGATTACATTAAACGTCACATAATATTACCGTATTATATCATATAACATATGAGAAGTCATTCATATGTTATGCAATTTAAATAATAACTTATATCAAAAACGCAAAGAACCCCCTTGCATACGTTTTATACCCATCAGGGTATAAGTATCGTAATTAAGAGGGTTCTTTGTTTTATTCCAAGATTATTGTATCTTTACAAATTGATTTTTATTATCAATTATATATTACTTAGCCTTTGGATGCTAACAATTTATCTACCGCTGCTTTCAAATCATCTAAGCCCTTCTTCGTTTCTGCCAATTCACGACGTTGTTGTTCGTTCTCAGCTTCTAACGTAGTCAGACGAGCCGCTTGATCAGCGATAACATATTTTTGTTCCGCATTTTCCTTTTTAAGGCTAGAGACTTCATCTTGCATTACATACACAGAGCTAATAGGGCCTGCTTTGTAACGATC
>JAIITD010000044.1 GCA_022737715.1 Veillonella sp. | reverse complement strand
ATACCACTTTTAGTTTTTTCTTCTTTTGCTTCTAAACGGATAAGAACGCGGTCAGCTAATGGTTTTAACATATGATGTCACTCCTTATTTACTATGTATTATTCATAATTCATTAGCACTCTAAGTTGCTGAGTGCTAATCACATGTATTATTATAACCGATGTCAAAATAAATGCAAGTACTAATTTTGATTTTTTGACTTTTTAGTTTTTACAAGTATTAATTCATATAAAATAGCCTTTTATATAAGATATATCTCATATAGAAGGCTACTTGTATTTAGTATCTAATTAGATGATGCTTGCCGAATAATTAATTCACATATACTACCAATAGAATCTCGTTTTTTCATACTTAATTGACGAATTCGATTATATGCTTCGTTCTCCGTAATTTTATATAAATCCATAAGAATTCCTGTAGCTTTTTGAATTAACTTTCGTTCTTCTAGTGTCTTCTCTAAATCGGCCATTTGTTGACGTGATTCTACATCATCTAAAAATCGACCACGCGCCATTTCTAATGTAGGAATTAATTGCTCTTCTCTAACGGGTTTTATTAAATATCCATATACACCAGATTCTCGAGCTTTTGTCACTAAATCCTGTTGGCTATAACTTGTTAGAAGCACAACAGGTGCCAAATGGTTAAACCCAATTTGACGAGCCGCTTCTATGCCATCTAGCTCAGGCATTTTTACATCCATTAACACCGCATCAGGTTTTAGCTCTTTACACATCGTAATAGCTTCAACACCATTCGATGCTTCCCCCACTACCTCATGTTGCTCAGATTCTAAAATATCTCGCAAATCCATGCGAATTAAAGATTCATCATCAACGATTAAAATACGCATTTATTGCTCCTTACGAATATGAATTGTAACAATGACACCGACATCACCATTTTCAATCGTCATATGACCTTGTAGCTCATGAGTCACCAAGTTATTAATAATCTGCATGCCTAATCGCTTACTTTTAGCCATATCAAAATCAGGTGACAAACCTTTACCTGAATCGGTAAAGATTAGGGTGATTGTATCATCTTTACTGGATACGGATAATGAAATCGCCCCATCAGCTCCAGCCAATCCATGTACAATACTATTAGAAATAAGTTCATTGAATACAAGAGAAATATAACTGGCTTGATGAGATGAAATAATACAATCGTCTCCATGATAGCGAAATTCTACATGTTGATTACGATTTACCATGCTCTGACGTAATAATCGACACAATTCATCATAAATAGACCGTATAGAAATATAGTCCTCATCATAATGGGATACTAAATCATGGACGAGAGCCATGCTTTCAATACGGGAAATACCTTCTTGTAAGGCCGATTTTACCTCTGGTAAATCTGAACGACGTGCCTCCATCCGTAGTAAACCGGCTACTGTTTGTAAGTTATTTTTGACACGGTGATGTATCTCTTTAATAATGGAATTTTTAACAAGCAGTTCTTGTTGCTGTTTACTTTCGCGGGTACAATCGTGAAGAATCAAAAAACAACGACATTCATTTCTCCCCATCGGAATGGGAATCATATGCTGTCTTAATACCATATTGTGATAAATTTCTTCAGACACATAATCATTTCTTTCATCTATTACACGATGAATGGCAGATATTTTTAAAGAACTTCCAAAAATAGATGTGCCCACCAACCGCCGATCAACACCGACAATATCCGCCAAGTGTAACGCCGTATCATTGCCGTACAAGATAGTCCCATTTTGGTCAAAAATGATGAGCCCATCCAAATACGATATAGGCTCATATTCTTTAATTTGTTCATCTGTGGCCGTCAACATCAATCGTTGCATTGTATCGGCTACGATAAATCCTCGTTTACCTTCCACCCCATTGGCAGGCGCTATATAAGAGAAGGAAATCCCCCCTATAGTCTTACCGCCATTGTCGACAATGGGAAATAGATATTCAAATCCATTTTGTGTGGATTGTTGAAAGCTTTCACCGGTAGTGATTAGTTTTTTCCACATATCAGAACTAGATACGTGTGATGTAACTAATGAGTCATTAGACTCATATATACACATCATGTCATCATTCGCAATCTCTGTAAACAAGACAATCTTGTGTTTACTCACCGATTGACCAAAGCGAATCATATGACTAATATGAACTAGTAAGGCTGCTTGCAAACTAGATAGATTTGTTTCCTTAACAAGTTCATCATATATATGTACAGTCATACTAGTTACCTTCTACCCATGCAACGGTACCAATTGGCACACTAGGCTTAGCATTTAAATGTAAATCGCAGAACTTTCCGGCTTGTGCCATATAGTAAGCACGGCACCCAATCATAGCCGCATTATCAGTAGCTAAAATTTTACCGGGTTTATAATACGTAAACCCTTCTTCATTACACATATTCTCTAATGCTACTTGTAATCCTTGATTGGCCGATACACCACCAGCGATGGTTATTTTAGTTTCCCCTAGTGTATGAGCTGCATCCTTAGTTTTTTCTACCAAAACATCTACGATGGCCTTTTGAAAGGACGCTGCCACATCAGCCTTATTTATGTCTTCACCCTTTTGAGATTTACTATTTAAATAATTAAGAACAGCCGATTTTAAGCCGCTAAAGCTAAATTCAAAATTTCCGGACTCACTGAGGGCCTTCGGAAACTCAATAGCTTCTGGATTGCCCTCTTTTGCTAATGCATCAATATGAGGTCCTCCAGGATATGGAAATCCCATAACACGAGCAATTTTATCAAAAGCTTCACCTGCCGCATCATCCCGTGTTTGTCCTAATATCTCGAATTCTTCATAGCCTTTCACATGCACTAACATGGTATGACCACCGGATACAACAAGGCTTAAAAATGGTGGTTCTAATGTAGGATTAGCTAAGAAATTAGCAAAAATATGACCTTCCATATGGTGAACCGGTACCAAGGGAATCCCCGTAGCAAAGGATAATCCTTTTGCAGCTGCTACGCCAACTAATAGGGCCCCTACCAATCCAGGACCATAGGTTACCCCTATATGATCGATATCATCCAATGTGACATGAGCATCCGCTAATGCTTGATCAATAACAGGGATAACTTGTTCTATATGATGACGGGATGCAATTTCTGGCACTACACCACCAAATTTTCGGTGAATTGGCACCTGACTCGATATGACATTAGAAAGTACTGTACGGCCATCCTTAAGCACAGCTGCCGATGTTTCATCACAGCTACTTTCTAATGCTAATGTATATACACTCATTTTCCTTCCTCTTTAATAAGAGACATGATATACGCATCTTCTTTAGGCTCTGAGTAATAATTTTTTCGCATACCTTTTACAGTAAATCCCAATTGTCTGTATAGGGATAAAGCAGATAGATTAGATATACGAACTTCTAAAAAGATTTCATGCATGCCTCGTTTAAAACATTCCTCTATTAATGCACTTGTTAGTTTAGCACCAAAGCCTTGGCGTCTTGCAGATGGACGTATAGCAATATTCGTAATTTGCCCTTCATCATATACAAGCCACGCTCCTGCATAACCTACAACACCATTGGCATCCTCTATGACATAATAGAGTTTCTTATCTTCATTAACTAATTCTGTTTCTATGGAATCTAAACTCCAAGGAACAGAAAAGCATTCCATTTCGATAGCAAAAATTTCCTTTGCATCCTCAATCGTTGCTCTACGGACTGTCATATCTATTTTTCACCTGCCGCTTCGATTACTGTGACTGTAGGATTCTCCTTTAACATAGCAGGATTATCTTTATGCTTTTCTTCCCACAATACTTCTGCTTCTGACCGTCTAATATAGTACGGAACCATATCCATAGGATCAGCACTTTCCCCTCGTTCAATCATTGACCGAGCACTTAATAATAAAGAACTGGCCTTAGGTATGCGATAGATAGGATCACCAATAATTAATAACTCATCATCTTCTACTAATGGAGCAATCCGCTTAATACCATCGCCCACAAATACGACGCGTTTATGTTGGTTTCGTAATCGTTCTACTAATGAAGCAGCTTCCACTACAAATGGCTCTTCTTTAACCTGTAAATGCGCTCCATCATACGTATATAGAGCCGCATAGACATGTTTCTTTTGAGCATCAATAACCGTGCAAATCGTATCCGTAGTATACGGAATATTACGTGCTAATCCATCCATAGTCATAACGCCGTATAAAGGTATATGTAATGCATACGCCATAGCCTTTGCCGTCCCCATACCGATGCGCAATCCCGTAAAGGAACCAGGGCCACTAGCAACAACGATGCCCTTTAAATCGGACTTTTCCACCCGTGTCATCTCTAGTAATGCTTGAATATGTGGTACCAACTGCTCAGAATGAGTGAGTCCTGCTTGTATAGTAATTTCACCAAGTAACTGACTTTCATTCATCACAGCAACACTAGAAACGACAGAACTCGTTTCAATTCCCAACCACATACGTACCTCCTAAAGTATTCAATGTTTCAGCATCAAGTACATCGCTCTCTAATGTAACCCGTCTGGAATGAGCATCAATCGAATCAATATGAATCCATAACGTTTCATCTGGCAACTCATCTATAAACTTATCAGCCCATTCAACAATCGAGATTTGATCCTCTGTAAATTCATAGAACCCGATATTTTCCAGTTCACTTACATCATCCATACGATATAAATCAAAATGGTATATTTCACCAGTTACTGTCATATAGGTATTCATTAAAGAAAATGTAGGACTTGTAATTTCCTCTACCACACCCAGTCCTTTAGCAATGCCTTGGGACATATGGGTCTTACCGGTCCCCAAATCACCAATTAAAGCAATACATAATGGGTTACTGCAATCTTTCACCCACTGTCCTAATCGCTCACCAAAGCATTGTGTATCCTCTACAGAATGTGTTTCTAATGTAACTTTATTTTTACTCATGAAAATGATTATATCCTTTCGCTTCTAATAAGCGTATCTCTTTATCCTTAGTCACCGATTGTACCATCGGTTTTCCTTCTATAACCTCACCAATAAGCGTGATAGAACCTAACTGTTCTAATGCACGTGAAAGTTCCTTAGGCGCCGTAAATACGAGCTGAAAATCTTCGCCGCCCAACAAGGCATAATCAACAGGATTAGTATGTAATGCAGCAGCTAGTTTATATGTTTCTTCATGCAATGGGATAAGTGATTCATCAATGACGATTGAAACATGTGATGCCTTTGCAATTTCATTCAACTCACTACTAAGGCCATCGCTAATATCGTTCATACTATGAATACCAAGTTCGCGTAACGATTGGCCTAATTCAATTTGAGGTTCTGGTCGTTGATGACCAATGCGCGTCATAGGATAACCATCAAGGTTATATGATAAGGAGCCTAACCCTGTGGCTGCATAACCAATATAATTAGTAACGCCCACCACATCCCCAGGTCGAGCGCCACTTCGTAGTATCGCTTTACCCTTAGGCACCTCGCCTATGATGGTAATAGTCCACACCATGGGGCCATCTGTGCTGACCGTGTCACCGCCAATAAGATTTACATGATATCGTTGGCACTGATCCTTAATGCCTCTATAAATTTTATCTAAAATTTGGGTGTCAATATGACCTGGTGCAGCTACAGATAATACAACCTGACGCGGTATACCTCCCATAGCAGCAATATCACTCAAATTAGCCGTCATCAAACGATATCCTACATCATAAGGCGCCATATAATGAAAGCTAAAATGAACACCTTCCACCATGGTATCCGTACTTATGAGCTGATCATACCCTTCACTAGCTTTATAAATGGCACAATCATCGCCAATACCTTGCACCACAGTCTTATTGTCATATATTGTATCCGATTCAATACTATGTATGAAATTAAATTCACCAAGAGTTTTAAGTTCCACGATATCACCTTTTTTATCTTATGCACTATATGTATTGTAACATATATAGGAATGCAAAAAAAATCGACCTCATCATACCGATGAGGTCGATTCGTACATTATTTTTTTATGAGTTGATCCATCCGTTTAACAGGACTTTTCGTATCGAATGCTCCTACAACAGGAACCTTTTTGCCATCACATACAAAGAGCACTCCATTGATATTATCAAAAGAGGTCAATGTATTAACAATAGCAGCCATTTGCAACTTAACAGTTAAGTCGCCACCTTTGCCATCAACAAAAGCTTTATTCACCTCTACAGAAGCAATTCCATCCTTAACTGTTACAGAATTGATTTCTATAGCTTTATCAAAGATAGGATACTTTTGTTGGCGATCAGCCTTTAACATAGCAAGTAGTGCGGCCTTAGGCGTTACCTTATCCGCTGCGATATCAACGGATTGTTGTTTTACGCCCGAACCATCTTCAGTAGGAACAAAGAATACCATTTTAACAGATTCACTAGAAGCCTTAGCAGTTTCCGCGTCTTTATTGACCTTCACCTCTTGGCTTACCGTTGTGGAACCTGTATTAGGCATTTGATTTGTATTACAGCCAGCCGTAAAAGCTAGGATGCCAATACAAGCAATCACTGTCATTTGATTTCGAATATTCATCCTTAGCCTCCAAAGTAACTAGCAATACCAGCAGCAATGCGATTAGCAAAGTCTTGTTCTGTTTGGTCGCTCTTCAATGCACGTTCTTCATTAGGATTAGAAATAAAGCCTAATTCTACGAGAATAGCCGGCATATTTGTATGTCTCAATACATACAAATTACCTTCTTGGATACCTCTGTCACCATTGAAACCTGGTACATTAGCAATTTGATTTTGTACTTTTTGTGCTAAGCGAGCGTCATTACCAGTTTTAGAATAGTAGTATGTAGCAATGCCACCTACACTTGGGTTGTTGAAAGAGTTAATATGAACACTTACAAAAGCATCTGAATTATGGGAGTTTGCTATATTAACGCGAGCACCCAACTCATCAACACCACTTGCATTAGGGCCATAAACATCGACATCTGTAGTACGAGTCATGAATACCTTGGCACCGCGAGCTTCTAGAGCTGATTTCAAATATTTAGAAATCGGTAATGTTGCACTTTTTTCTTGGAACCCTGTAGGGCCAATAGCACCTGGGTCGCTACCACCATGACCTGGATCAATAGTAATTACCTTACCGGATAAGCCTCCTGATACAGAGTATGTACCGGACCCTTTACTACTTGCTGGCGCTGTAGCTGGGGATGGTTTCTTACCATAATTGATAGGTTTTGGAGCCACGCCTTTTTTCTGTACATCTACAACGATTCGATACGGCTTTTGATTCACTGTATCCTTCTTCAAAGAGAAAACCTTCACGTCATTAGTATCCAATGCGGATGGAGTTTTAATCGTAACTGCCACATCTTTGCCTACTTGTGAAAGTTGAGCTACGCTAGCAATGGAATAATCCATATAAATAGTATTCTTCGCCGTTTTTAGCTTAGTATTCTTCAAAGTAACCGTTGTCGTTTTTCCATCTTTACTGATGGATGCTGCAGCTTTCACAGGAGTAGATAAATCCATAACCATACGTACATATGGAACAGGTGCATCAGTTCTCGTTACCCAACGAGCATCCTGTAAATTAGCAGCCTTTGCTTGACTTAACATCAGTGGTACAGCCATGAGAAAAGCAAAGCAAATTAAAAATAGTTTACGCAATACATTCACTCCAATCTAACTGACATACTTTTTGTCCAAACCATAGAGATGAGCCGATGATACTTAGTCTTTCGTCTCATCGTTCCAATCTATCCATAAACTAATGTTAGATTATAGATAGATTATTTCATACAAACATGAAGATATGTATACGGATTATACATATTTATCATCGTTCTGTAGAAATTTGCCATTCATTCCCATCCGTACTAATGTGAATACGTCCCATCGTATCTGTACGATAAATGGCGATATTGTGTTCATTCAAATGACGTAATGTCACATCATGAGGATGACCATATTTATTATATAACCCACAAGAGATTAATGCACTCTCTGGTTTAACAGATTTTAGGAAATCTTCTGAACTACTTGTACGAGAACCGTGATGACCAACCTTTAAAACACGAGCAAAGAGCTTACTATTTTGCTCTTTTATAAGCCGTTGTTCTTCTTGTAATTCTGCATCACCGGTAAAGAGCATGGAAAATTTACCAAATACAAATTTACCAACAATAGAATTATTATTTAAATCCGGTTGTCCTTTTTTATCTACTAAGGTATCATCCCACGGTGCATAGACAACAAATACAGCACCATGACCAAAATCAACAGTACTACCTTTCTTTAACGTAGTTCGTTGAATATTCTTTTTCTCAATCCATTTTTCATATGTTTTATACATATTATTGTCAACAGAAATACCATCATCATATACATGTTCTATAGGCATTGCTTTTGCAATAGCTAAGAAACCACCCATATGATCCGCATGAGGATGTGTAATGATGACATTTTTAAGCTTTGTAACCCCCATATTGTGTAGTTGAGCTACAATGTTCTCACGATGCTCAATATCACCAGTGTCAATCATGCTATACTCATCACCTATTTTAAGAAGTATTGCATCACCTTGGCCTATATCAAGCATATAGATGTCAACATGCCCATCTGCATTGGTTTGCTTTGTATCAATAGAGTAATTAGATGATGACGACACGGCTTGTGATGCGGCTTTCGATACATCTGCATTCGAACAGCCAGCCAATACAAACAGTGGCACTAATAAAGCTATGATACATAGTACTATTCGTTGTAAACGCGTCATATATCTATCCTTTCAATAACTCTTGTAGTACCAAGCCAACGGATTGGCTTACATCACTTGGCGTATAGCCCCAAGGCTTTTCTTCGGCTAATATATCAGCACTTCGACTATGTACATAGACACCTAATAAGGCCGCAGACTGTAAAGCATAGCCTTGTGCTACAAAAGCTGTTATAATCCCCGTTAAACTATCACCCATTCCTCCGGTTCCCATACCAGGATTTCCTTGCATATTGATATATACTTCACCTGTAGGAAGGGCAACCAAACTAGGAATCCCTTTTAAAACAAGCACTACATTATGAGCTACAGCAAATTGAATAGCTAAATCTACATAATGCTTCTCTATAAAATTAATGGATGTATCAATAAGCCGGCTGAATTCTCCTAAATGCGGGGTCATAATACAATTTTTGAACTGCATATTGCCTTCATAAGTAATTGTCTTATCACCATGTGCATATACATGACCAATAGTACCGAGAGCATATAGACCATCTGCATCGATAACCATATGTCCCGATTGACGTTCTAACAGAGAATTTACCAATACTTTAGCTTCATCTGTGCGACCTAATCCAGGGCCGACCGCAATGACATCATACGATTGTAAATTAATGGAACCCAAGTTTTCTAATGACAATACCATAACTTCTGGTATACATTTAGATTGTACGATAGGTCGCACACCATTAGGAACAGCTAATGAAACCTTACCGGCCCCACCGTGTACAGCTGCCTCTGCACTCATAATAGGTGCCCCTATCATGGATTCAGAACCACCGACAATCAAAGCGTTACCATTAACACCTTTATGTGCCTGTGGCATACGATCACTGAGTTCTAGTGAAGCTAAACGGTCATACAAAACATAATGGGATGTGTTAAATGGCGCCTCTGATCCTAATGCTAATTCCCAAGGCACACCCAATGGTGCGATTATTACGGTGCCTGCCAAGGATTTACCAGGATATAACAATAGACCTTCTTTAATAGATCCAAAGGTTACTGTCGTATCATAGGATAATGCATAATCAGAAGCCTGTCCTGTAGTGGCATCAACACCAGCTGGCACATCGATAGCCCATAGGGAAAATCCATATTGGTTGCGTTCCACATCGATGTCATGTAGCACAGAGGTTATAGTTTCTCGTAATTCACCTTGAAAACCAGTTCCCATCAAACCTTCTACAACAACATGAACACGGGACCAATCACTAAAACTTTCAAAAGAAACAATATCAATTCCCATGGCACGAACCATGGTTAGTTGTTTATTAAATAACTCACTACCATGTGACACATTACCTACTAATGCAATGGTAACGGGAATTCTTTGTTCCATTAAATGACGAGCCGCTACCAGTCCATCGGCTCCATTGTTACCAACACCGCACACAAATAGAACCATACCTGTAAAAGGATCGTCGTGAAAATGTTCCCCTTCTATATCTACCAACGCATCGGCTATACCTCGACCTGCATTTTCCATGAGCACTTCCAATGGCACATGTAGATGACGCGGTACATAGGCATCAATATGTTGTGATGCTTCTCTCGTTAAACTGTACATAATTACCCCTTTATGATGACCGTACTCATAGCGTACGACCGACAGTGACTAATAGAAACTATACATTCCGTATACATTCGTTCTTGAATGATTTTTTTGAAAGCCCCTGTTATGCTCAGAAATGGTGCCCCGAATTCATCATGACACACCTCAATATCTTGCCATGATCCATATCGCAATCCAGTTCCCAATGCTTTCAAAAAAGCCTCTTTGGCTGCATAAATACCAGCATAAGATTGGCATACCCCTGTACGTTTACTTTCACAATAAGCAATTTCACGTTCCGTGTATACGCGCAGTCGAAAACGATCTGACCTGTCTATGGCCCGTTTAATTCGATCAATTTCTATAATATCTGTACCTAATCTCATATCATAACCTCTTATGTGTCGATTATCTATCATTTTATTATACACAATTTTGTTAGATTAATCATTGATGAAGTGCAGGCCATTAATAGTTAAGCATACTATAAATAAAAACCTTATGATTACTATTAACAGCTGCATACATTATGTTATGACGCATATCCATATCTTCAATTTCAAGATTTTTTGGAGACGAAGAAATCTTTGTAACATTACCAGTTTTATCTACAGTAACAACTGTAGATAATGTTGCGAATATAGTCTTACCATCATTAGCAAATGCGCCATTGTTATTATAATCATCATTATGGGCATCTATATCTTTAGACCGAATTAGTTGAAACTGTGAGTTATAGTAATTGATACGTCTCATTGTAGCATCTATGGGGACAATCGATATAAACTGATTCGTCTTTTTATCATAGGCTAAATTAAATACCCGTTCAGGAATCGTAATGGTATTGCCAATACTCATTGTATCTGCATCTATTGTAGTGATGCGATGACCATCAATCATGGCATTCGTGGTGTATAACAAATTAGTGTCCGGATTATAGGTAAGCGTATTCATATGTGCTAATACACTAGCATCACGAAACTTATAAGTGCCAACAATATCAAATGTTCTTGGATCTAGCTCATATATAATTTGTCGCGTATTTTCAGAATTAATACAGGCCAACACAAATACATCTTTTTTTGAGTTATAGCAGAATCCTTGACATTGATTGACAGAACTATCAATGAGTATCTCTCTTAATAGTTTTAGATCAACTGTCGCCTTACTAATATCTTGTCGCTGCAGTGCATATGTTGTTGGTAGATAATCCATGATGTGTTGTATATCCATATAGACCTCTATCATTCTACTTGAATCATATAAACAAAAAACAGGTGATAAGATTACTCTTATCACCTGTTCAAGCGTTTCCGCTTGTAGTTGGTGCCGGAGGTGGGACTTGAACCCACACGGTGTTACCCGCTTGATTTTGAGTCAAGTGCGTCTGCCATTCCGCCACTCCGGCGTCTCGGAACAT
>JAIITD010000235.1 GCA_022737715.1 Veillonella sp. | reverse complement strand
AATAAAAAATGGTCGGAGCAGCAGGATTCGAACCTGCGACCCCCTGGTCCCAAGCCAGGTGCGCTACCAAACTGCGCTATGCCCCGTCATTAATTACTTGCTAATTATAGCAAACCCGGTAGTTGATGTCAACCACTACTTTTGCTGAGTTTTACTCCGTTGTGAGTACCTCTCTGCAACGAAAATTATTATATCATCGGACTACTATTCTGACAAGTATTTTTTTATAACTTCATTAAAATTTTATGTAAAAAAACATGCACCCCGTAGGATGCATGTTCAAAATCATATTTGCTTTAGTTAAAATTAGCCTTCGTAATGACCGTCTTCAACGATTTGAGGTTTTTTCGCGATGCCTTGTTTAACGGCTACTTCAGCAACTGCTTTTGCAACTGCAGGAGCTACGCGAGGGTCGAATACGGATGGCATGATGTTTTCATCAGTCAATTCGCTGTCTGGAATCAAGTGTGCCAATGCGTCGGCAGCAGCCAATTTCATTTCGTCAGTGATTTTGGATGCGCGAACGTCGATAGCACCGCGGAAGATACCAGGGAATACAGCAACGTTATTGATTTGGTTAGGAGCGTCGGAACGGCCTGTACCTGCGATGCGAACGCCAGCAGCTTTCATATCAGCGTATGTTGCTTCTGGGTTAGGGTTCGCCATAGCGAATACGATAGCGTCGTCAGCCAAGTTTTCCAAGATTTCTTTTGTGAAAGCACCTGCTGCAGATACGCCAAGAAGGATGTCTGCGCCTTTAGCATTTTCAGCCAAGTTACCATGTTTTTCTTCAAGGCCGAGCAAGTCGATCAATTCGGATTGCAAGGAATCAAGACGTTTGTAGTCTTTGTGCAATACGCCAGAGGATACCAATACGGTAATATCACGAGCGCCTGCAAGGTATAACAAACGAGCGATGTTTGCACCAGCTGCACCAGCACCGTTAACAACGATTTTAGCAGTTGCTAAATCTTTTTTAACGAGGCGAAGAGCGCCTTTTACGCCAGCCAAACAAGCGATTGCTGTACCGTGTTGGTCATCATGGAATACAGGGATTTCCAATTCTTCTTTCAAACGATTTTCGATTTCGTAGCATTTAGGAGAAGAAATGTCTTCCAAGTTAATGCCAGCAAAGTTCTTTTGCAATAATTTTACAGTGTTGATCAATGTATCAGCATCTTTAGTATCTACAAC
>JAIITD010000043.1 GCA_022737715.1 Veillonella sp. | reverse complement strand
AAATAAGGCCTCTGATCAGTGAAAGTATTCTATAAATTTCATAAATCGAAATTACACGATAAATCAGGAAAATACTGTATTTATAAAGTATTTATCAATTCGATATATTAAATTGTATAATGCTATATTTTACGATTTATTAATATATATCTATTAATATATGCTTTTATACCAAAGCAACGTACATTCAACATGAATTCATGGATCCACTAAGAACCATATTCTATGCACCAAAAAACGCCCACACCGCGGGGACGGCACTTTCAAAATTGCGTTCAATTCAAAAGTCCGTTCTCACAGTGTGAGCGTTTTTATTATGGCCCCTATAGAAGAAAGGGGGGTGGGATTAGAGAGCCTATAAGGGCCATAGGGATTTATAATTTAGTATTTAGCCAGATTATTTGCCTATAGCATCACGTAAGTTTACTTTACGAGATTGAGGTTGATCTGCAGGCGGATTAGCCATTGCTGCGCGAAGGTCTACTTCGTGGTCATCGCCAACTTGAGGTTCTTCGCTAGCTTTGTTTTTCACCGTTTGTTTTGCGGCGTACCAAATCGTTTCGTTCATGTAGTGACGAAGTTCATCATTGTTTACATGTTCTTGGTCATGAGCCATGATGTCCAAAATGGAGTCTTCCAACGCTTGTGCTTCTTCGTCAGTCATAGGACCGCCGATTTTCTTTTGCTCTTGGATAACTGCATTGATTTGGTCTACCATGCCACGAAGTACATTGTACCCATAGCTGTTAGTGAAACCATCTTGCTCATTGTATTTTGGCATATCAAAGTATTCGTATTCATTTTTGTTGCGGTTTTCACCGTTCCAGTTCATGAACACTTCTTGACCATGCACACGACCGATGGAATGTGTGCGGAAATAGTCAGCATAGTTATGTTTGTCATAAGAATGCAACCAAACCTTTTCAGATTTCGTCAATTGTTTATGATCATCGTATTTAACCTTAGCTTTTGCAATGTTGATTTCTGCATTTTGCCAAGCTTTCACATAATCATGAACAGCTGCCACAGTTTGTGGGCTCGCTACAGGAACGAGTACAACAGAACCAAGTTGTGGCGTCATTACAGGGTTTTTAACAATTAATACATCATCATATGTAGGTGCGCTGGCTGCGTGACCAGTAAGGGATGCAGCGCTCATTAATACTGCTGCTGTGAAAGCAAGCATTGTAGATTTTTTCATATCTATTCCTCTTTTCTTAGTCGAACCAAAAGGGACGAGAGGGTTCTCGGTATCGAGTTCCCTCTTCCCGTTATCTGTGAAAGTTTAATCTATCAAATTATAAACCTAATTTTGCCATCATTGCAGCAATTTGAGCTTTCATTTGTTCATTTTCTGCTTTCAAGTCAGATACTTCGCCTTTTAATCCGGCATTTTGAGCTTTCATAGCTGCCATTTCTTGTTGCATTGCATACGCGGAACTGATAGGGCCTTTGCGGTAACGATCTGCTACAGCAGCTTCGCTATCACGGTTACCAACTTTCCAAGTTACACCAGCGTTTGCCATCATGTGGCTAGAACCACCAGCCCAGGATACACCACCATGGATTAATGTAGATTCATTTTTGTAATGAGCTACGCCAAGAGCCACTGCGGAGTTACCACGGTAGTTACCATAACCAGCCATGATTTGAGTTGGTTCCAATGGATCGTATTGGATAGGTTTCAACGCGGAGAGAGCTGCGCCTTGAGCACCTACACGACCGATTTCTTCGCCAAGTTGGTCAACTTTGTTTGTGATTCTAGTCAAATCAGGGCTTTGACCTGGAGTTACGTGAAGATCATATGTCATTTGACCTGTTGTTTTATCTTCAGTAGGTGTTACTGTTACTGTACCATCTTTAGATGTTACATGTGTACGTGCGGCCTTCAATTGATCAAGGTTAACTGCATCAGTACCAGCTTTGGCAGGTGCTACATTAACGATTCGATTACCGCCCATGTTGATATTACCACCAGTGATAGTAACTGCAGTTGGATCTGTCGCAGTCGTTGGATTGTTGTGTAAAGTAATAGTAGTATTGCCATTTTTAATAGTTTCAATACCTTTTAAGTCCTTATTCAAGGAATATACAACAGAGTTATCTACATCAGTACCTGCATTTGCTTTACGTTCAACAATTAAGTTATCACCCGCTACAAATTCTGTACCTTTTGTAACTTTTACTGCAGCTTTAGAACCTACCGCTTTACCAGAACCAGTTTCATTAACTGCTACATTTACACGAGTGGAGTCAAGTGTTGTAAGACCTGTGATTTTAGCTGTAATAGCATTACCAGAGGCATCTTTCACTTGGTTGCCAGCACCATCAACATAAGTTAATTCAACAGTACCGTTGTTATCTACTGTGTATGTACCGTCTTTGATACGAGTATCTTTAGCAAGACGTTTGATATCGCCGATGTTAGCAGCATTTGTATCAACATTACCACCAGATGCAACATTAGTGATTTGGTTACCACCATTGTTAAGACCATCTTTAGTTAAGGATACAGTCTTAGTTGGATCAGTTGGGTTCTTGATAGTCATGCCATTACCGCCAACTGTAGTGTTACCATTTTTGAAACCATCATTGTTGATAGTAGTATCGCCAGTTTTCAAGGAACCATTAGTACCAAGATTAACATCTTTGTTCAATGCATAGTTAACAGTTGTATTGCCATTACCATCATTGGATTGAGTAACAACCAAGTTTTTACCAGCTTGCATATCTACAGTTTTACCATTTTTGATATTTTCTGTTGTATCGCCAGCATGAGTACCTACTGTAGCAGATTCTGCAGATGTTTTTACATTGAATCCATCCATAGAACCAAAGCCAGTTGCACTGATTGTCATTTTGCCATTAGCTGCATCAGGAGTAATTGTGATATGATCACCAGCTACAAGATTTACCTTACCAGATTTAGCAGGAACATCCGTACCATTAGCTTGGATTGTCCACAATTGATCTGTAGTAGCTACAGTTTTTGTAGTGCCACCATTAGTTGTGAAAGTAATGTTATCACCATTGCTTTGAATAGTGTTACCACCAAGTTGGATACTATTTAAACCTTTAAGGTTTTTGTTCAACTTAACAGTCAATGTATCTGTACCATCCGCTTCTACTGCGATGTTGTCTTTAGCTGATTCGAATTTAGTCGTACCATCAGACAATACTACATATTTCTTACCTGTTGCAGGATCAACTGCAGTACTTTCTTTCGTACCTTCACCTTGAACTTTTACTAAAGAACCAAGTTTTTGTTTATTTTCAGTAGATTCATTGTTACCAGTGAACTTCAAACCATCATCCATAGTAGCAACTTCACGTTTAATATCGTTACCATCAGTATCTTTCAATGGATTACCATTAGCATCTTTTGGTACGTATACGATACGTTCAGATTGATTATTATTGTTTCTTTCCGGTTTAACAAGTGTTTGTGTACCATGATCTGTAGTAATGTCTAGGTTTGCACCATCAGCACCTGGTGTACCAGGAGTACCTTTAGGTCCTTGTAAACCAATGTGGCCTACGCCGTCTTTACCAGAAATAGATACAGCATCTTTACCGTCTTTACCAGCAATGCCTACTTTACCGTCGTTACCATCAACACCATTAGCACCCTTAGGTCCAACAATGCTTACACCAGCTTGACCAGTAGCACCATCATTACCATTGACAACAACTTTATCTAGATTTTCTAGATTTTTATCCAAGGAGAATGCAACGGATGCATTACCAGCACCATCGTTAGATTGGTTAACCGTTAAGTTTTTACCAGCTTTCATAGTTACTGTTTTACCATCTGCAATGTTTTGAGTACCTGCAGAACCAGTAGCCACAGCACCTTCAGTAGCGGATACTTTATCAGAAGCGATATTCCAAGAGGAAGCACCTGTACCACCAGTGTTCAATGCAGAGAAGTCGATAACTGCTTTAGTATCAGTCACTGCATTGCCCTTACCATCATTGTAAGTCAATGTAACTTTCTTAGTAGTTGCATCATATTTATATACATTTTCAGTCCCTACAGTTGTACCACCTTTATTTTCAGTAGAACCAGTTGCCACACTTGTAGGTGCAATATGACGTTCGTTTGCTTTCAACGCATCAGCAGTAGTCTTAAGGTCTCTTACGTTAACCGCTGCAAATGGAGTTGTAGCAGCAGCATTATCAAGCTGAGTCAAGAAAGTATTACCAGTAGCTGTACCTGGTTTGTCAATTGCAGAACCAACGTTATTAACAATGGAGTTACCACCAGTTGTATTACCAGCTGCATCTTGGAAGGATACGATTACATCGCTTGCAGGTACATCATTACCAGCAGAACCATCAAGGTTAGTCGTGAAAGTACCATCTGGACGTTTAATTACTTTAGTGCCATCAGCTTTAGTGTACACTGCTGGAGTTACAGCATTTACAGTATAAGTTTTCTGGCCTGTAGTAGCATCAGATGCTTCAGATACAGTTACATTGTCACCAGCTTTTACAATAGAACCAAGTTTAGTAATATTTTTCTTACCAGCATCAGAGATATTAGAAAGATCAGAGTTAGCTACGCCTTTGATAATTGCATACTTATCAGCCACTTCGTTACCATTACCATCTTTATAAGTTAATGTAACTTCGTCTTTTGCTGCAGTAGCACGTTTGGTAGTATCACCAATTGTATAGGTTGTATCTTGAATATGGAGTTCATCTGCCAAGTTAGCTACTTTATTAGTAGTAGTGCCTGTACCAGCTGCATCAGGTGTTACATATTCAATACGTTTTTCTGTAGGATTATATGTAATATTAGTCGTGCCATTAGTAACGCTAGGATCACCCAATACTACTGTTTTAGTTTGAACAGAATCTAAACCTTTAATATTTTTATTCAACTTAACAGTTAATGTATCAGTACCATCAGCTACTACCGCGATATTATCTTTTGCAGATTCAAACTTAGTTGTACCATCAGACAATACGATTTCTTTTTCACCAGTTGTTGTATTAATAACTGTAGTACCTTCTTTAGTACCTTCACCTTGAACTTTAACTAAAGAACCAAGTTTTTGTTTGTTTTCGATAGTTGTATTGTTACCAGTGAATTTTAAGCCATCATCCATCGTAGCAACTTCACGTACGATATTCTTACCATTAGCATCTTGAATTGGATTGCCACTAGCATCTTTTGGAACATAGACAATACGTTCAGCTTTGTCTGTATCAGCATTGTGAGCAGGATCACGGTTTACAAGAACTTGTTCACCCTTAGCAGATGTCATGGAAAGGTTTGCACCATCACGGCCGTTAATACCATCTTTGCCATCTTGGCCTTTAGGACCAGTCATGCCGATAGAACCATCTGCACCATTAATCACTACGGAAGAACCGTCTTTACCAGTTACCCCAACGGAACCATCTTTACCATTAGCACCATTTTTACCAGCTGTAATGTTATCAGACAAGGAGAATTCTACAGTAGCATTACCGTTAGCAGTATCATTAGTTTGTTTTACTACTAAGTTTTTACCAGATTGGAATTCTACAGATTTACCATCTGCAATGTTTTGAGCGTTTGCATTATGGTTATCAGCAACGGCACCACCATCTGTAGTATTAGCAGAAGACTTAACATTCCAAGAGGAGGCTGTTGTGCCACCTGTGGATAAACCAGACAAGTCAATAACTGCTTCTTTACCAGTAACTACAGCATTATTACCATCTGTATACGTTAATTTAACTTTTTTATCAGCACCAGGTGTATATGTGCCAGGAGTAATGTGTAATTCAGTATCTTTCAACTGTTTCACGTTAACTGCATCAGTACCATCTGTACCAGGAGCCAAGTTCACAATCTTATTATTTGTTGTGCCATTACCCATTGACAAGTTACCACCAGAGATAGTTACAGCAGGAGTAGTTGCACCAGCTGGAACATCACTAATAGTGATAGAAGAACCGCCATTAGAGATAGAGTTAATATCTTTCAATGCTTTAGCCAAACCAACATTAATTGTTGTGTTGCCATCAGTTCCTTGTTCAATTTTAGTTCTAATATTAGCTGTGTTATATTCATCAGCATACGCTTTACCGGTAGATAAAGCACCAGTGCCTTGAACAGTTACTTTAGAGCCAAGCTTGTTTGTTTTCTCGTTACCTTCATTGGCATCGAATCTTAAGCCTTTATTAGTCAAGCCATCCGCGGTGTTCTTCAAGTCAGATACATTTACTGCTGCATTTGGTGTTGTAGTGTTAGCAGCATCTAACTTAGTCAAGAAAGAGTCCCCTGCATTACCAGCGTTTTTAATAGCGGAGCCAACGTTGTTAACAATGGAGTTACCGCCAGTTACATTACCCGCTGCATCTTGAATAGAAGTAATTACATCAGCAGGTTGAACTTCAGTCCCATCAGGCTTATGGAATTTACCATCTTTATCCTTAGTTAACTTGTTACCATTTTTATCTGTATACACAGCAGGTGTTACTGCATTGATAGTCATAGAGCCATCAGCAGTAGTTGGAGTTGTAATAAGGATATTTTCGCCAGCTTTTACATTAACCTTGCCACCTACAGGAGCTACATCAGTGCCATCACCTTGAATTGTCCAGATATCGTCAGTAGTTGCTACTTTCTTAGTTTGTGTAGTACCAGGTGTTGTATATTCAATACGTTTATCTGTTGGGTTGTAGGTAATATTAGTTGTACTACCAGGCGTTGTATAATCGCCTAATTCAACAGTCTTAGTTTGAACAGAATCTAAACCTTTGAGGTTTTTGTTCAACTTAACTGTCAATGTATCACCATTATTCGCTTCTACTGCGATATTATCTTTAGCAGATTCGAATTTAGTACCATCAGAAGTTTGGATTTCTTTAGTGCCAGCTGCATTAGTACCTTCTTTAGTGCCTTCACCTTGTACTTTTACCAAGGAACCCAAGTTATGTTTATTTACAGTGGATTCATTGTTACCAGTGAATTTCAAGCCATCATCCATAGTAGCAACTTCACGTTTAATTGTGTTGCCAGCATCATCTTTCAATGGATTGCCATTAGCATCTTTTGGTACGTATACAATACGTTGAGATTGATTATTATTGTTTGCTTCTGGTTTAACTAATGTTTGGGTACCATTTTCAGTAGAAATATCTACAGATTTGCCGTTTGTACCAGCAGGGCCTTGAGGGCCGGTCAAGCCGATTGTACCAACACCATCTTTACCAGCGATAGATACAGCGTCTTTGCCGTCTTTACCAGAGATACCAACTTTACCGTCGATACCATTTGTACCAGGTATACCTGTAGCACCAGTTGCACCTTGAGGACCAACGATAGTTACGCCATCTTTACCAGCTTGACCATCTTTACCATTTACAACAACTTTATCCAAGTTAGTTAAATCTTTATCGAGGCTATACGTATATGTATGTGTTTTATTAGTTGCATCAATATCTTGTTTTACAGTCAAGTTTTTACCTGCTGTATAGTTGATAGTGCCACCGTTTTCAACAGCTGTTGCTGTAGCAGTGCCATCTACTTTGCCACCATTTGCAGTTGCATTCGCTTTGAAAGTATAACCGCTTGTAATTTGGTTAGCCAAATCGGACAAGTCGATTTTAGCTTCTGTACCAGTTACACCAGCACCTGTACCATCGTTATATTTCAATGTTACAGATTTAGTTGTTGCATCATATTTGTAAACCTCATCAGCTGTACCTGCTGTATTTTTATTAACAGTTTCACCTGTACGGTTAGAAGCTGTAGGACGAATATGCAACTCGTTAGCTTTCAATGCTTCAGCAGTGTTATGAAGGTCAGATACATTAACCGCTGCATTTTTAACATTAGAGTTATTATCAGCTGCTGCTTTCAATTTATCCAAGTATGTAGCAGTTTGACCTGCTGGCATTGTTGGATTTTGATTTTTAATAGCAGAACCAATATTGTTAACGATCATGCCACCATCTTTTGTTGTTTGACCAGCTGCTGCTTTAGGGTTTTCAAAAGATGTAATAATATCACCAGTATATTCTGCTGTTTCGCCAACTTTATGGAATTTACCGTCTTTATCTTTCGTTAATTTTTCACCGTCTGGAGTTGTGTAAACAGCTGGTGTTACAGCATTTACAGTATAAATAGTATGGTTATCTGTAGGATCAGCAGCTGTAGTTACAACTACATTATCACCTGCTTTAACTTCTGTACGGTTTTCTTTCAATTGTTTAACGTTAACTGCATCAGTATTATTCGTACCTTCAGCAACATTAGTGATCTTATTACCGCCATTATTAAGGCCAGATTGAGTCAAAGTAACGTTAGATGTTGTGCCACCAGCAGGAGCAGTGATTGTTACACCACCATTATCTACTTTTGTATTACCAGTAGTTACAGAACCAGCACTAGTAAGATCAATATCTTTATTTAAAGAGTATGTATACGTTTGGTTACCAGTTAATGCACCCGCACCATCTGTTTCAAGTTCTTGTTTAACAGTGATGTTTTTACCTGCTGCGTAGTTAACTGTATTACCAGGTTTTACAACAGTCGCTGTAGCAGATCCATCAAGATTACCACCGTTTGCTTTAGCATTGGCTTTCCAACCGGAGTTATTGATTGTATCTACTACAGTTTTAACAGTAGCAATACCATCTTTACCGGCTGCACCAGCTTGTCCTGGAACACCAGGTTTACCATCAGTTACTGTTGGAGCTGTACCAAGAGTAACATCAAATGTTACTTTACCATCAGCACCAACGCTAGCAGTTGTATAATCACCACCTGTGAAGTTCAAGCCTTTATCTAGTTTTACTGTTTGATCAGCAGTTGTAATAGTACCATTAGTTGCTTTATAAGTTAATGGAATTTGTTTTGCTGCTTTATTACCATCGAATGTAACAGCATATGTTGTATTGTGGTTAGTATTGTCTTGTGTTGGTGTTACAGAAATAGGATTATCTGTGTTACCACCATTATTTACTGTTACTGCTTCACGAGCTGCGTCTTTAACGGCATTTTTAGATACGGATACTTCATATTGAGCACCAGGATCATTTACAGCTTTACCGCCTGCAACAGAAACATCAGCAATGTTAGTATCACCAGTTGCAGCTGCCTTTTTAACTACGCTTTCAGTAGAAGCTGTACCACCTGTTGCCAAACCAGATAAGTCGATAACAGCTGTTTTACCAGCTATAGTTTTATTATCACCATTTTCGTATGTTAATGTAACTTTTTTATTACTATCTGGTGTATATGTACCAGGGGTAATATGTATTTCAGTATCTTTCAACTGTTTTACATTAACTGCATCTTTATCATCTGTACCAGTCGCAAGATTTGTGATCTTATTATTCCCCATATCTAAGGAACCACCAGTAATATTGATGGAATTACCACCAAATGTCATTTTTGGTCCAGTTGTAGTATTAGCAATAGATGTAATACCTGTTAAAACTGGATTTAAGGAGTATTTATATTCTTGATTGCCATTTGCAGCAATAGTTTGTTTTACTTTTAGATTATCGCCTGCACTATAAGTAACTTGTGTGCCAGGTTTAACATTACCTACACTTGGAGTACCATCTGTGTTACCACCAGCAGTTGCTTTCCAGTAAGAGTTATTTATAGCGTCAGCTACATTGTCAGTTGTTGCAATACCATTTGTAGTAGGTTTAACAGCTTTACCATCTGTATTATTAATAGTACCGCCTACTTTAGCTGTGATTTGAACAGCCCCTTTATCAGCACCAGTTGCTACAACAGATGTTGAAATAAGATCATTATCACCTTTAACTTTCAAAGTACCATCTTTCAACAGTACATCACTATTACCAGTATCTGCGGCATACTTCAAGTTAACGTTTTTCAATTGAGCTACGTTAACAGCATCAGTATCATCAGTACCTGCTGCAAGACCTGTAATTTGACGAGTTGCAGTTGTACCATTACCTACGGAAACAGCAGCTAATGTAGATGTGCCAACGGCTGCATTTTGGTCACTATATTTATTTGTACGACCAGTTGCAGGATTGTAACCTTGTACACCTGCTGCAGTAGTTGTTACAGAGTTAGAACCAAGCGCAACACCACCTACGATATTTGCAGTAGCACTATGACCAATTGCAGTCGCATCTTTTGCACTTACAGTTGTAGCCCAACCAATACCTGTACCACCTTCAGCAGTTACAGTAGATTTACGACCTACCGCTGTAGAACCATCTGCAACAGTAGAACCATCACCAGCACTTGCGCCAGGACCGAATGCCGTAGCACCCAAACCATTCGCAACTGCTTGTGTACCGAATGCAGCACTGGAAGCGCCAATAGCTTGTGCCGTACTACCAATAGCTAAAGCATTACTACCAGTTGCCTTAGTTTGAACACCAATTGCAACAGTATTATTATTATCCGCTGTTACTTCTTGACCAATAGCAATCATGCCAGATGCACTTTTAGCTGTACCATCTGCTTGCGCACCATTACCAATAGCAAGAGCAAAAATATTATCTACATCAGTAGTCCCATACATAGGGTTCCCAGATCCATCAAGTTTGTTCTTACCACGAGCAATCGTCTGTCTTCCATTAGGATAGGTTGGATTTACCATTGTATTACCAATAGCAATTGTTTTACCTGTAGTTGCAATGACACCACTACCAACACCAATAGAGTCTTCACCTGCTACAGTATTATTTGTACCAACTGCAACATTTCGGTCACCATGAGTTACGTTCTTGAAACCACCAACAAAGGAATCACCACTATTAGCAACACTTGCCGTACCAACAACAGTTGAATTATCTCCTTTAGCTTGCGCACCAGCGCCAACTGCCGTAGCTTTAAAACCAGAAGCTTTAGATACTGCACCAACAGCGACAGTACTATGTTCTGTAGCCTCAGCATAACCACCTAATGCAACAGCATAACCTTTTTCCTCCGGTGCATGTGTTACAGTACTCATAAAAGTCCCAGAAGTTTGAGCTTTTGCATAACTACCAATAGCAAGATTACCTATTTGATTTGCTTTAGCTACATTACCCATAGCAATAGTATTCCTACCTGTTGCTTCAGAACCAGAACCAATTGCTGTAGAAGAAGGTCCTGTCGCTTCATTGTTATTACCTAAGGCAAGTGTAGATTCATTAGTTGCTTTATTATTAGCACCAAAAATAAAATGTCCATTCGTGCTAGGATCATATGCATTATTAAGAAAACCCACTACAATAGAGTTATAAGATACATCATTATTTTCACTACCCTTATAGGTACCACTACTATAGGCAGGAGATAATCCATTAGGTGCAACAACAATTGTCGATTTATTATATCGTGAATCCGCTTGTACAGGTGTACCCATTTGTGCAGCAACACCTACCATTGCCAAGCCAGCCAATACGCTAGCTAAAACTTTTTTCTTACCACCATTGTTTTTCGCTACTTCAGATACTACAACGTAGCATTCTTTTGTTTTGCTCCAAACAACTTTAAAGATCTTATTCATATTTCTATGAACCCCTTTCTTTTTCTCTTTCTTTAAGACACTTATAATCCTTAATTAATCCCTATTCAATAGAAATAAAAATCATTGTGTGAAGAACATTTTTGCATGTTTCACTTTTTATTCATCTTACTTCATGTACATACTATAACAAAAAATTTTCTTTTTGTAAAACATTTTCTCTCATTTTTTTCTCATAAACTTGGAAAAATGTTTATTTTTTTAATTTTTGTTAAGAAATGGTGTATTTTTTACACATTTTTGTACTATTTTTTTCAATTTCAGTAAACATATATTAATCATTTTCGATTTATTTACTTACATAAATAT
>JAIITD010000042.1 GCA_022737715.1 Veillonella sp. | reverse complement strand
GCGTTGAAGTTAACCGTAAAATGTTGGCTGACTTGGCAGTTAACGATGCAGCAGCATTCGCTAAACTTGTTGAAGTAGCTAAAAACGCTTAATAGCATACCATAACGAATTAAGGACTCTCTGATGAGGGTCCTTTTTTGTATGTTTTTTATGGTGAAAGCCCACTCTAGTACAACCGCCCTTAAACAATAAAAAGGAGATTTCCTAGTGCATGGCGAAATACTCAGTATAGATATTTCGTTAACAAATCTCAGGTAGAGGAGGGATTAGTATGAACGTATTAAAGAAAGCTTTAGTTTTAGGAGCTGTAGGGGCTATGTTAGCCGTACCGGGCTATGCAAAGGTTGTAACTGGTAGCCAATCAGATGCTAACTTAGATTTAAAATATCCTTTAGTATATACGGATCATGCCTATGCTCAACAGGCTATTAATACAGATATTGCAAATTATGTTCTTGAAGCAAAGGATATGTATTATAATCAACATATTTATCAAGTTGCTCAAAGCTATAAGGTTACCTATGAAGATAGCCAGGTCGTATCTATTCTATTGACGACATATAATTACTATGCAGGCGCCGCTCATGGTATGTATTATACGAGAGGCCTTGTATATAATAAGATAACTGGTCAACGGATTCCTTTATACAACTATGTAAAAATTGCTAATGCAGAACAGTTGGATAGAGGATTACGGTCTTATGTATTAGATTATTACACAGGTTCCCATACAAAGAGCCAGATTCCACAAGGATGGAGTGTGAAATATGTAACCGATAATTATTGCTTACGTGGTAAGGGGAACATTGATCTCGTTTACCAACCATATGAACTAGGACCTTATGCGGCAGGCACTACTTATATTGGCTTTACACCAAAATCCATTGAATACTTTAACCGCATGAACTCGTAATAAAGGTGGCGTTATAGTTGTATGTAACATTATTAATGATACCCATTGGGTTGTTCTTACTGGTGATTAGCCTTCGGTATATGGTAAAAATTTTTACTATCTCGCCTATACATGATATGCCCTATAGAACAGATAAAGGTGTCTTTACCATTGAAACAGCTGGTCGCTACGGTGTATGGCTTAATGGTAATCGATTTAAAAGGTCTCCCTTAGGGATGTTTGGATTGCAGCTTATTAACTGTGAAACAGAACGGGAAGTCCCATTAAGAACTAGCTATATACCAGCTAGCGTGACTAAAGTGATCGATGTACGACTTGAGCTTTATACATTCTATGCTAAGCCGGGGACATATCAAATCGTATTTAACGATAACCCTAGTCCGATGGCTAAGATCTTTGGCACCATTAGTCGATTTTTGATGGGTGGTAAGGATGATTATAGCACCTATTCCATCAGAATCTATTCACATCAATCTATGATCTATTCGTTCCTTAGCATATGGGGATTTATATTTGGAGTTATGGGTGTACTGTGGGGGATAGCAGGATTGGTTATACATTAAAATGCGCCTAACGTGTAAGCACTGCGAATGCTATTATATATTAGGCGTTTATCTAAATTAAAACATAAAGCCTATAGTACGAAAATCGTACTATAGGCTTTTATCATCTATAATATATTATCTTCTGTATCCGCCGCATCCTCTAGTATTAGAGTTTGTTGGACCGCAATAGTTTTGGCTATTATTGTTGCATGGTGCATAGTTAGCATTGTTATTGCAGTTGTATTGCGTGTTAGTATTGCAATTGTACTGTGCATTATTGCATACATAATCGTAAGCAAATCCTGTAGATACCACAGCAGTTACGGCTAGGGCAGTCATGAAGAGTAAACGTTTTGTAAATTTCATAATCATCATCTCCTTGTTTCTATATTTATATTGTACTACAATAAGTCAAGCAAAATATGATATTCTATACATATATATACTATTTGAGAGAACTTATGTGAAAGGAAGATTTTGTATGATGAAACGTGTATTGATAGCTACGATTTGCTTAAGTTGTGTAGCATTGGGTGGTCATGCAATTGATATTAATATACCTGGTGCAGATCCGACGGTATCAAAGGACGTATATCAGAACTATCGTAAGACTGATGCAGAGGCGCAGCAGATGGAACGGGATGTTGAAAATGATATAAAAACATATATGCCTAAACAAGTGGTAGGTGATGGTACTATAGATTTAAATGACATCATTTATTCTAATCGTGAGTTGAACCATGCGTTAGACTTTTCTTCATCTGTATTTATTTTGAAAGAGGATGGGGCTAATGTAAAATTTACTGTGCCTTACTCGAGTCGTTATGGCAATACTGAGAAGATTGCAGATGGGACACCTGCTTTCAGAAATGCAATGATTATGAGCCCCGACGGTGTGATAGCCTATGAATTACGTCATCAACCAGCAGGAAACAATTGGGAAGATAGTAAGATTCCTTATAGCAAGCTGACTGTTGATGATATGAAAGCTATCGCTGAGAAAACAGCCGGCGTATTTCGTGGTGATGATCATTCGTTATATGCTGGAAAATTTACGTATCCTACGGTTGAAAAAGCGACATGGGATGTCACGTATGCTAAGGATGCACCAATGGTGGGGAGCCTTAATTTTACGATGAAGAATACTCCGACTATTTCGTATCATATAGGGTATAATTTTATGCCTAGAAAACAGTTTAGTGTGTTAAAAGCACAGGGCGTTGATAAGGCCAAAGATATAATAATGTCCCCGTTGGTAAATTATGTATTGCCATCCGTTGAACCAGCAAAGGATATACTTTCAAAAAGCAAAGCCTTAACAATTAATGATTTTACATTCTTAACGCTAAAAACAAGCAAAATGACGCGGGTTGATAAAAATGATTCGTATATGTACGTATACGATAGTGATCAGTATAGAGAAGGTATCATGGTGATGCCCGTTGAGGCTGAAGATATACAACATCCAGAGAAGATTTTCCCTAAAGCCGTACGCAGTATTATCCTAACTGACAAGTATTCGATGCACCAACCAATCCAATTTGCTACCGTATGGAATGATGCTATGTCATCCGTATATATGCAAATTAAGCGCCCTAAAACAACGATATATATGTTAATTTCCCATGATAAACAATATGTATACAATCACTTTATTATGACCTATAATACGAGTTCTTTGGTCGAAAAAGACTTGCGAGATATTGTGCAATATGTAGACACTAATAACAATAAGGACTACTATAATACATTCCAAAGTGGACTAGGGGCTAAAATGCCAAAAGATATGGCGACGGTTGATATTAAGAATACGAAATAATAGATAATGTAAGGAATCTAAAAATACCTTGTGAAGTAACTCTCACCATAGGTTAGATTTTCAATGTAACTATAGGCTCTCTGTTGTGAGGTATTTACCTCGCGATAGAGAGCTTTTTGGTATGATGAAAGTTATAGAGAAACCTATTAAATATTAAGCAATTTTCTTTATTTCTTGTAGAAAAAGGCGTATACTATAGATAATAAAATAGAACATATATTTGTGTTAAAAGAGAGGAGGAAATTTTATGAGTGATGATGTAAAAATGTTTGAAGGTAGTCAAATTCGTTCTGTTTGGGATAATGAAAGGGAAGAGTGGTATTTTAGTATAGTGGATGTTGTAGGGGTTTTATCTGAAAGTAAAAATCCAACTGATTATTTAAGAAAAATGAAGAAGAGGGACGAAATATTAGCATCCTACCTTGGGACAAATTGTCCCAAGGTAGGAATGATATCGACGAATGGTAAGATTCGAAAAGTATTAGCAGGAAACTTAAAGGATATTTTCCGTATTATACAATCCATTCCTTCGCCTAAGGCAGAACCTTTTAAAATGTGGTTAGCAGAGGTTGGTAAAGAACGTATTGATGAAATCATTGATCCGGAACTCACGATTGATAGGGCTTTAGAATCATATGCTCGTAAGGGCTATAGCCGAGAATGGATTAATCAACGATTACAGGCTATTCAGGTGCGTAAAGAATTAACAGATACCTGGCAAGATCATGGGGTTAAAGCTGGCAATGAATATGCTGTTTTGACGAATGAAATCTCTAAAGCTTGGTCTGGTATGACTACTAGAGAATATAAAGACTTTAAAGGGCTAAAAAAGGAAAATCTAAGAGATAATATGTCTACTACAGAACTTATCTTAAATATGTTAGCCGAAACGGCCACAACGGATATTGCGGAGGCAACTAATCCTCAAGGATTAGAGGAGAATAAACAAGTTGCTCAAGATGGTGGGGCTATTGCTGGTGATGCACGTAAATCTATTGAAGCTAGAACTGGTAAGCCTGTTATTACCTCTAAAAATGCCATAGACTTGGGGCGACTAATTAGTGATGTGGTGAAACATGATAGATGAACGACTTGAACGAATGAAACGAAAACATAATTGTAGAGTGCATTTTGATGCAGATTCTTTTCAGATATCTGATTGTACTGTAGCGCCAGTACACGATATACCTGATGTAATATATGAAAATCAGGAGTTTGATTTTTATCTTGAGACAAATTATGATGTATATTTACTTCGAATTATACATAGCCAAGATTGTGTTGTAAGTATTTATCCTGCAAAAGTGGATGGTATCATATACATCGTGAGTTCTATACCTGTGTCTAAAGATAATATTAAAGAGACTATTCAAAAGATTTTATATGCGTTGGAGAAATATGGTTTTCCGAAATTGAAGAACTCCAAGAGTAGTATTACATTTAATATATAGTGACGAAATAGATCGTAAAGAAAATAATACCACATCATATAGGAATTTTTTATCCCATATGATGTGGTATTTTATTTATATATGATTCATGGGAGGTATTATAGTATGGTTTATTACACAGGCTTAGTATTACTGTATTTCATATTTTGGCTAGTAGTTCGTTTATACCGTGGTTCTGTTGATTTTACATGGTGGCCAATTAAAAGTGATGATGAAGATGCTATTAATGAGGATATGGAAGATTATGTTGAGTCTAATCGATTTATAGTTTTGCTTAATGCTACACCTGAAATTAAAAGAGTTATTATATCGCTTGTTAGTCTAGGCATCTTTATATTCAACCTTATTAACGCAGTAGGTTTTTATTTGATCATTCAAACAATAAGTATGCCAATTTTTATGTATTATTTACTTATTGTTATTATGATTCTAGCCTTTATAGATGCAGTAGAAAGTACTTGTGAGTTTTATCTCTATTTTGAATCTATATTTACAAAGAATGTTCCAATGAAAATTATATATCGATATCTTGATATATACCGTATTAAGTTATTACCAGAATATTTAGATGAGGTCTTATGTGCACTTTCTATATTGAGTGCAATTTATGGGATATATTGGTTCATTGTAATTTAGTGTAAAGAGAATATGCTCTTCTTTAATTTTAAGATGTTTAATTTTTGCCACATGTTTCGCTATTACTGTAGTAAAGTGTTTATATGTGGCTATTTTTATAGTAAAATTAACTTAATTAGTATGAATAAATTATGAATATATAGGAGATATCATGGGGGCGGAATTAAATCAAAAATTATTTAGTGCTGCAGATAGTTTGCGTGGCAAAATGAGTGCAGATCAATATAAAGATTATTTATTAGGATTAATATTTTATAAATATTTGTCAGATAAACTACTTGAAGCAACAGTAGTAAAAGCCTATAAATCTCTTGAGGAGTACAATACTTTAGATAAGCAAACAGAATTATATAAATCTTACATTTTAGATGATAAAAGTAAAGACTTTTTTATTGCAACTATGTCAGATACATTAGGTTATCATATTGAGCCACAATATCTATTTAGCGAATTAGCAAATTCTGTTAAAAATAATTCTTTTGAGTTAGTACATTTAAAAAATGCTTTTGTGCGCTTAGAAACAGCATATACACAGTTTGAAGGGCTATTTGATGATATAGATTTAGACTCTAAACAATTAGGTGTTGATGCAAATCAACGCAATATTACAATTAGTGATGTTATTAAGAAACTTGATGATATTGATGTATTAGGTCATGATGGCGATGTTATCGGTGACGCTTACGAGTATTTAATAGGTGAGTTCGCAGCTGGCTCTGGTAAAAAAGCAGGTGAATTTTATACACCACAACAAGTATCAGATATGATGGCACAAATTGTAACAATAGGACAAGAGAGTACACCAGCATTTACTGTATATGATCCTACAATGGGTTCTGGTTCATTAATGTTGAATGTACGAAAGTATTTGAAGAATCCAGATCGCGTGCAATACCATGGTCAAGAACTTAATGTAACAACTTACAATTTGGCACGGATGAATTTGATTTTGCATGAAGTAAATTCGGATGATCAAAATTTACATAATGGCGATACTTTAAATAAAGATTGGCCAGTTGACGAACCGTACATGTTTGATTCAGTTGTTATGAATCCACCATATTCCGCAAAGTGGTCTGCAGATCCAACATTTATGGATGATGCACGATTTAATCGTTATGGTAAGTTAGCACCTAAGTCTAAAGCCGATTTTGCATTTCTTTTACATGGTTTTTATCACTTGAAAACATCTGGCACTATGGCAATCGTTTTGCCACATGGTGTTTTATTTAGAGGAGCTGCAGAAGGTACAATTCGTAAAAAGTTATTAGAAGATGGAAGTATTTATGCGGTGATTGGGATGCCAGCAAATCTATTTTTTGGAACATCTATACCGACTACTGTAATTATTCTTAAAAAGAATCGACCAGGACGTGATGTGTTATTTATTGATGCAAGCAATGATTTCACAAAATTCAAAAATCAGAATAAATTAGAACCAGAACACATAAAACGGATTGTTGAGACTTATAAAAATCGTGAAAGTATAGAAAAGTACTCTTATTTAGCATCATTTGAAGAAATTAGAGAAAATGATTTTAACTTAAATATTCCACGCTATGTTGACACCTTTGAAGAAGAAGCTCCTATTGACATGGTTGCACTTGGTAAAGAGATGAAATCTATTAATGAAGAAGAAGCAAAATTAGAAAAAGAAATTTATGATATGCTTCTTCAATTAGAGTGCCAAAATAATGATAAAGACTGGTTAAATGGTGTACTCGAGGTGTTCAATTATGGGAAATAAACCGAGAATACGATTTAAGGGTTTTACTGAAGATTGGGAACAGCGTAAGTTTTCAGATATTACATATTTATCCGGTGTAAAAAATAAAGAAAACAAACCCTATGAGAGCTATTCAATTTCTAATGAGTTTGGATTTATTCCGCAAGATGAACAATTTGAAAATGGTGGAACAATGAAAACTGCTAATAAAAGTATGTATTATATTGTTAGTCAAAACTCTTTTGCTTATAATCCTGCTAGAATTAATGTTGGATCAATTGGTTATTACGATAAGCCTGATAATGTTATTGTTAGCTCTTTGTATGAGGTTTTTAAGACTACAGAAATAGTCAATGATAAATTCTTATGGCACTGGTTTAAATCAAGTCAATTTAATCATTTGATTGAGAAGTATCAAGAGGGTGGCGTTAGATTATATTTTTATTATGATAAGTTGTGTAAAGGTACCATAGAGTTACCTACTATTAATGAACAAAATAAGATTTCTAATCTACTTGATAGTTTAGATATGTATATTACCCTTCATCAGTGTAAGCTTGAAAAGCTAAAATTAACGAAAAAAGCTTTATTACAAAAATTATTTCCTAAAAATGGAAAACATATTCCTGAAATCAGATTTAAAGGTTTTACTGATGCTTGGGAACAGCGTAAGTTAATATATATTTTTAATGACTTTATTGTACCTATGAGAGATAAGCCGAAAGTTTTTTCTGGTACAACCCCTTGGACTCGAATTGAGGATATTGAAGGAAGATATATAAATACTAGTTTATCTGGCCAATTTGTATCAGATGAAACTATAAAATCAATGAACTTAAAAGTCATACCAAAAGGATCATTAATTGTTTCGGCTAGTGCTACATTTGGTGTAGTTGCGATTGTTAATAGTGATTTGATTACAAACCAAACCTTTATAGGTCTAGTTCCTAACAAAGATTTTGATATCGATTTCTTATATTCTTTATTTGAATCACCAACAACTAAAAGTAAATTATTAAAGTTATCTGCGGGGTCGACGATCTTTTATATAGCTAGAGAATCCTTTGAGAATTTAGTGTTATTAGTTCCAAGTAAAGAAGAGCAAATAAAAATTTCGAAGATATTTAAGTCTATTGATGACTCTATTACCCTTCATCAGCGTAAGTTAGAAAGATTACAAGAAGTGAAAAAAGGCTTGCTTCAAAAAATGTTTGTATAGAATGACAGGAATAGATATATGGGGAAATTAAATAATACAAAAGAAGCACAGCTAGAACAAAATCTTATTGATTTATTATGTGCACGACATGGGCAATGGACTTTTCGACCTGATTTAAAAACAGAAGAAGATTTATGGAATAATTTACGTACTATTATTGAGATTCGGAACAAAAGTGAACTTAATGATAATGCCTTAACTGATAGTGAGTTTGAGAGAATTCAATCAGAAATATTGGCAAAGACGAAAACGCCTTTTGAAGCAGCAAAATGGTTGCGCGGTGAAAAGGGAAAATGTTCTATTGTTCTTGAAAGAGATAATGGATTGGGTCGTATAGAATTAGTTATTTATTCTAGTAATGAGAAAAATGGCGGCTTTTCTTCCTATGAGGTAGTACACCAAATTGCAAAAAGTAAATCTAATTTAGAAGAACGTAATCGTCGTTTTGATGTTACTTTACTGATAAGTGGATTGCCAATTATTCAAATAGAATTAAAAACGGCAATTGCTAAGGATGGGGTTAAGCAAGCCTATTATCAAATAGAGAAATATATTGATGAAGGGACCTTCTCAAATACTATATTCCAAACGTTACAGTTATATGTTATGTCTAATGAACAAACAACTCGATATATGGCTGCTGCGCCAAAAGGTGAGTTGCAAGAGAAGTATATGTTTGCTTGGAGAACTCGAGATAATACAAGAGTTGAGAACATTAATGAATTTGCAAAGCAAGTATTGAATATTCCAAGAGCTCATGAACTGGTATCTGAATATATGATTCTTAGTGAAGAACAAAGTAGTAAAGTATTAATGGTTTTACATCCGTATCAAATTCATGCTATAGAAGCTATTTTTGAGGCTGCAAGCAAACATCAGTCTGGGTATATTTGGCATGCAACTGGTTCAGGTAAGACTATAACAAGTTTTGTATCTACAAAGCTACTTGCCCAAAGAAGTGGTATAGATAGAACTATTATGTTGCTAGATAGAAAAGATTTAGATAATCAAACAACATCGGAGTTTACTAAGTTTGCATCTGCTTATTCAACAGGGGTAAATACTAATGATAATACACTTATAGTGGGAACAGGAAATACCAAAGCTCTTTTAAGGGCTCTTAAATTGAATTCAAGCTCCAATGTTGTAATTGTGACTACACGTCAAAAATTAAATAAAGCTATTGAGTCTTTAAAAGAAAAAGAGCCTGGAAAATTAGCCAACCTTAGGGGCAAACATATCGTATTCATTGTTGATGAATGTCATAGAGCTATCAGTGCTGAAAATATGGATGATATAAAAAAAGTATTTCCCAAATCGACATGGTTTGGATTTACTGGTACACCTATTTTTGAAGAGAATAAAAAGAGTTCTGATGGACAATATGCACGTACTACACATGATCAGTATGGTGAAGTTTTACATCGATATACGATAAAAAATGCATTAGAAGATGGCTCTGTATTGGGCTTTCAGGTAGAGCATGAATCAACTATACATGAGGATGAGCTTGCGAATGTAGTGTATCGAGCAATGCGTTCAGAAGAAAAGAATTTTAATTATACTGATGAGGAATTAGTGTGTACGGTAGAATCTATGAAGGATATTGATAAAGAAAAATATCTACAAAGTGCACACTATGAGTCTGATGATCATATTCAATCTGTAATTCGTAAAATTTTAAGTCCTAACAATGCATATAGAAAATTTGTATTTAAAGATGGTAAGCCCACCATGTCTGCTATTTTGACAACTAGTTCCATCGATATGGCAAAACGTTATTATAAGGCTGTTAAGAAATTTACAGCTGATAAAAATTGGTTAGAAACACAATTTCCGGATCATCCATTGCGACAAGGGGCGGTTATGAATGACCCAGATTTTCCTCGTGTAGCTATTACTTATTCATTAGAAGAAAATACAAAAGGTGCGGCATTGAAACAGTCTGAAATGCAAGGGATTATTGATGAATATAATCTAATGTATGGGACGTCTTGGAGTGTTGAAAGTATAGAACGTTATAATGGAGATATTAATAATCGTTTAGCACGTAAGAAGGGTGAGTTCAAAGAGTTTGGTAATCATTTAGATTTAGTTATTGTCGTTGATCGATTACTTACTGGTTTCGATGCACCTAGATGTCAAACATTGTTTGTAGATCGTAATTTACAATATGCTGGTTTAATACAAGCATTTTCTAGAACTAACCGAACCTATAAAGGTAAAGAAAAAGGGCTTATTACAACTTTTAGAAAGCCTGCAACGATGAAAGAACATGTTTTTGCAGCAACAAGATTGTATTCACAAGCAAATAATAATGATAGTTTAATTTATCCAACTTATGAAGAATCTAAAAAGAAGTTTAATGCTGCATATAATGCTTTAATAAAGTTAGATGCAATTAATGTAAATAATCCAATTACAGAACATGCGCCTAAATCAGATCGTATTAATTTTGTAAAATGCTTTCAAGATTTAAATAAAGCATATAGAGCAATTGCTTCTTATGATGAATTTAATATAGAATTTGAATCTGATAAATCTGGTAGATTTGCTAAGAAGATAGCAATTATAGAAGATAATATTGGGCTTTATAATACAATAAAAGCATCAATAAGTCCTGATGATAAAAATGAACCAGGTGTTGAACTTATAGACTTTTTTGATTCTAGTACCGTACAAACTTATACTGTTGATAAAAGTTATATAGATGCTTTATTGAAGGAGTATGAGCCTAATAGTCAGGATACTCGTGTAAAAATAGAAAATGCACTCACTAAGTTAAATAAGAGTGATTTAGTTCGGAAGATATATAAACAAATACTTGATGATATAGATGCACAGGTTATTAAAAAGGATAGCAATTTTTTACAGCTTAAACGAGAATATTTTACTGATAAGTATGATTCTGTAGTAGAAGCTTTTTCTAAGACGTGGTGTGTTAGTATCGATGAATTAGTTGTTTCTGTTAATCAATCTACCGTTGGGGAGGATATTTATAATAAGAAACGAATAATAGATAGCGCAGATTACCCTACATATGTGCAACAACATCCAGATGCAGCTCCCTTTTCATATCTACAACATATGATTGAAGCATGGGGGACATGCTTGTTTGAAGAGATTATTCCTTTAAGAGATGAGTTGAAATAATAAGATTAAAGAGTTAATTTATAATTGTA
The DNA here is from genome assembly GCA_022737715.1 of Veillonella sp. Classification (GTDB taxonomy): domain Bacteria; phylum Bacillota; class Negativicutes; order Veillonellales; family Veillonellaceae; genus Veillonella. Next base: position 679 of record JAIITD010000042.1, on the reverse strand, counting down.
AACAATAGAATATCCGAAGTTTTGTCCATATATGGTCAAGAACGTTTATATTAAGTCGTATTAGACATTATATGGTGTTTAATACGGCTTTTTGTTTTCTTGGGAACAGCGTAAGCTTTTAACGGTATTAAATAAGATTGTTGATTATAGAGGTCGAACACCCAAAAAGTTGGGATTAGATTGGTCTCCCACAGGTCATTTAGCATTGTCCGCACTTAATGTAAAAATGGGATATGTAGATAAAACTATAGATGCTCATTATGGTGATGATCATCTCTATAGTGTATGGATGAAAGATAATGACTTATATGAAGGTCAAGTTTTGTTTACTACAGAAGCTCCAATGGGTAATGTAGCACAAGTTCCTGATAATAATAAATATATATTGAGTCAAAGAACAATCGCATTTGTACCTGATAGAAGTGTTATAAGTGATAACTTTTTGGCTGTTGTTTTATCTGCATCTAAGTGCCAAAAAAGTCTTATTAATAGAGCTAGTGGTGGTACGGCTAAAGGTGTTAGTCAAAAGACTTTAAGTGAGATTTCTTTAGATATACCACAATCTTTAAGTGAACAGGATAAAGTATCAGAGTTAATAAAAAAACTTAGTAAGATTATTACCCTTCATCAGTAAAAGCCATTTCTACAAAATAATCCTCAAGCTAATCCAGCCATCGAC
>JAIITD010000041.1 GCA_022737715.1 Veillonella sp. | reverse complement strand
CGCTCTGCTTGCTCTTCATGAGAACCATGAGAGAAGTTAAAACGAGCCACATTCATGCCAGCGCGCATCATATCTTCTAAGATACCGAACTTATCCGTGCCCGGACCTACGGTACATACGATTTTTGTACGTTTCATATATCCTCCTAAATGGGATTGTATTTAATATACTCTATTGCACCTCTACAGCACCTTCACCTAAAACGGATTCGATGCGTGCAATGATCTCATCTGTCGGTGCAAAGCATAATTGAGGTGATAAATTAATTCGTTTTCGTTGTTTATGTAAATATAATGCTGTCGGTACTTGTCCTTCTGCTTGTGAAAGTATGTCCTTCAAAGCTTTACTATTCTCAGGTGTATCATAGGCTCCGCGAATATGGATAGCGATTTGACGTGCATTGTTGTAGTTCACCTTGAGCGGTGCAATGCGGTCTGCAATAATCTGTACACCCTTTTCATCCGCATCAATGCGGCCTCGTACCTTAACCACCATATCGACAGCCAAGAATTGTTGGCACTGTGCAAATACCTTCGGGAATGCCACCACTTGAGCAGAACCAGAATAATCTTCGATGCGAAGAATACTCATGACATCGCCCCGTTTTGTAGGTCTATCTCCTCTTTCAGCGATGAGACCGCCAAAGGTAATCGTTTGACCGTCAAAGCGCTCTGGGTTTTCAAGGAGTTGCCCCAATTCAAAGAGGCCTTTCAATTCCTTGTTATACCCTTGCAATGGATGGCCCGTAATATAAAACCCTGTGTAATCCTTTTCATCCTTCAACTTATCATCTTCTGATAAATCAGGTAGATTAGGTACCGGAATCATGTCGACGTCATCCGTGCTTTCACCAAAGAGACTCATAGTGCCCATGGCAGCATCCTTTTGCTGCTTAGCCCCTACGGCCTGTGCACTTTCATACATGTGCAATAACTGATTGCGATTTTCCTCAAATCCGTCCATGGCACCACAGCGAATTAGACTTTCAAGCAACCGTTTATTAACGACCTTGCTATCTACGCGACGACAAAAGTCGGTAATGCTCGTATAAAGACCATTGGCCTCACGTTCAGCGATGAGTCGGTCGATGGCATTATCCCCTACGTTCTTAATACCCCCAAGACCAAAGCGAATCGCATCACCTTGTACAGCAAAGCTACGCAAGGAATGGTTCACATCAGGGCCGAGGACCTGCACATTATGTTTTTTACAAGCATTGATATAGTAGGTGAGCTTATCCATGTTTTGCATAAAGCTCGTCATGGTAGCGGCCATAAATTCTGGGAAGTAGTGCGCCTTGAGGTACGCCGTTTGGTACGCAATATACGCATAGGCCGCACTATGGGATTTATTAAAGCCATAACCTGCGAAATACACGAGCAAGTCAAATACTTCGTTCGCAATAGACTCTTCGATGCCATTGTTAATGGAACCTTGTATAAAGGATTCCCGTTGCGCCTTGAGGACAGATTCCTTTTTCTTACCCATCGCACGGCGCATTAAATCCGCTTGACCAAGGGAGAACCCACCCATGGCAGACGCAATTTGCATAACCTGTTCTTGGTAGAGAATAACGCCGAACGTATCTTTCAAAATAGGTTCCAAAATAGGATGTAAATAGGTCACCTCTTTTTTACCATGACGGCGATCGATAAAATCCGCCACCATGCCAGAGCCCAAAGGACCTGGACGGTACAGTGCAACAAGAGGGATTAAATCCTCAAAATGCTCAGGTTTCAAATCCATAACGAGCTTGGTAATCCCATCGGATTCGAGCTGGAATACACCCGATGTATCGCCCTTGGTAAGGAGCTCGCAAGCCGCTTTATCATCTAATGGAATGGCATCTAAGTCGAGATCAATACCTCGGTTTGCCTTGATGAGCTTAAGGGCATCTCCCATAACGGTCAATGTACGGAGGCCCAAAAAGTCCATCTTCAACAGACCTAATTCTTCGATATTATCCTTATCATATTGAGTGACAAAGCCTTCTTCATTAGAGTTCTGTACAGGTACATGGTCATCTAAAGGGTCCGCTGAAATTACGACGCCCGCCGCATGGGTAGATGAGTTACGAGCTATACCTTCTAGTTTTTGGCCGAAATCAAATAGCTCTTTTACATTAGGGTCTGTATCATAAAGAGCTTTTAAATCTTTTCCCTTTAAGGCCTTTTCTAAGGTGATGCCCAATTCATTAGGAATCATCTTCGCAATACGATTCACCTCAGCTAATGGTAAGTTGAGTACGCGACCTACGTCGCGAATAACAGCACGAGCCGCTTCCGTACCAAAGGTGATGATTTGGGACACGCGAGCCTGTCCATATTTTCGCGTTACATAGTCTATGGCTTCGCCTCGCTTTTCATAGCAGAAGTCGATATCGATATCAGGCATGCTTACCCGTTCTGGATTGAGGAATCGTTCAAAGAGCAAATCGTATTGTAATGGATCAAGCCCTGTGATACCTAATAAATAGGCTACCACAGAACCGGCTGCAGAGCCACGACCTGGGCCTACAAGAATATCATGTTCTCGTGCATAGCGCACATAGTCCCATACGATAAGGAAGTAGTCTTCAAAGCCCATCGTTCCGATAACATCGAGTTCGTAGTCGAGTCGTTTTTTAAGTTCTTCTGATGTATTGCCATACAAACGAGGTATTTCCCGTTCACAAACCTTGCGCAAATAGGACTTAGACGTTTCACCCTCAGGCACGTCAAAGTGTGGCAAATGGTGTTCATCAAAATTAAATTCTACATTGCATCGGTCTGCAATCTTTAATGTATTTTCTAACGCCCCCGGGATGTGTCCAAATAGCTCTGCCATCTCATCCCCGGATTTTAGATAAAACTCATCATTAGGGAATTTCAAACGATCTATTTCAGCACGACAACGGCCTGTTTGAATACAAACGCGAATATCCTGTGCATCAGCGTCATCTTTCATAACATAGTGGAAATCGTTAGACGCTACGATGCCGAGGCCATATTCATCGGCTAATTGGCATAACACTTGCTGAGCTCGTAACTCTTCAGGTAGACCGTGATTTTGAATTTCTAAAAAGAAATTGTCTTTTCCGAAGGTTTCAATGTACCACTCAACAGCGCGGCGAGCCCCGTCCATATTATCTTGTAAGATATATTGTGGCACTTCCCCTTGAATACACGCACTAAGGGCAATGATGCCCTTACTATATTGGCGCAATAAATCATGGTCAGCGCGCGGCTTATAATTAAAACCTTCCGTAGAGGCTTTCGATACGATTTTTACGAGGTTTCGATACCCTTCCATCGTTTCGGCCAATAAAATTAAGTGCTTAAGTCGTTCACGGCTACGCCCTTCTTGCTTATCTAGGCGACTACCTTCTGTGACATACACTTCGCACCCAATGATCGGTTTAATGCCTTGTGCCACACATTCTTTATAAAAATAGATGGCTGCATACATATTGCCATGGTCCGTAATAGCCAAGGCTGGTTGTTCCAGTTCCTTCGCGCGGCGCACCATATCCGGCAAACGGCTGATGCCGTCCAATAAACTAAATTCCGTATGACTATGTAAATGTACAAATGGCTTCATGGTACACCTCCTTACGGTCTATGTGCAAAATAGATATTTAATGATTTCTTGCGGGCCTTCCAATCTGGTAAAAATTGAGCCACTAAATTGTGAAAGTTCTTGGAATGATCCAAGTATTTAAAATGAGCAAACTCATGAACCATAACATATTCAATATAGGCCTGAGGCCCTTCTAATAAACGCATATTCATCTTAATGAGCTGCTTTGATGGCGTACAAGAACCCCAACGACTCTTCATGCGCTGTTGTTTTACCGTAGGCATGGGCACATCAATATGTTGCTGGTGAAAGCGTTGATACACGACCTTCGCCCAATGGGTAAACACCTTTTCCCCTAGCTGGCGCCAAAAGGTTTGCATTAATTTATGCTTATTTTCGTAGGTGTAATCGGACTTAACGAACATTACCATGCGATTAGAACCATCAAACTTAATATGCGGTTTGCCAGATGTTTCTAGCACCTCTAGCGTAACAGGCATACCCAAAATAGATACGGTTTCACCCGTTACATATTGTAATGCCTCTATCCGTTGTGCCGTTAGAGCCTCTAGTTTAAAACGAGCCCGCTCAATAAAGGGTATGTTTTCGATAACAAACGCATCAATTCGATGATCTGGCACATAAGCATTCGCCGAAACATGGACACTACCATCCTTGTGCACACGCATGTTTATGTTCTTTACACGCTTGATTGTTAATTCATATTCAATTGTGTCACCATTATAGGTAATAGACCGAGTTGTTGAAGTATTCATACCTTTTATTTTATCATAAAACACTCATAAATTCGTTAAAATATGATGATTTTAATAGAAATTATTCGATATTAAGGACATAAAAATAGCAGATAGTTGATTTTAGATTATCAACTATCTGCTGGTTTAAATAAAATTATTGACACTGCCTAAAAAATGACAACCAAGCTAGTATCATATACCAAATCATATCACCTCAAGTGTATATGATCTTGATAATTAATTACATTTTGAAAGTGATTTAATATCTTTTCATTATAATCAGTATTTATATATTTAATATTCATATACCACTTCCGATTATCTTCAGAACTTAAGTCTAATCTTAAAAATTTTGATTCTTTTAAGTTCAAATAGAATATTGAAAAATCACTGGAATTAATACCAAACCTTAAGCTCTCTAAAAAAGCATTTAAACTGACGTGTTCATCATTTGATGTATTTGGTAAAATTTGAACAATAGCGGTATTATCAACAATGCCATTAATTCTTAATCGTCTAGAAAGTAAATTATATATTTCACTTTCAGAGTAATCTATGCAAAAACTTTGATTTGTAAATTCCCCCTCTTCTGGCCATTCACTATAAACAAGATACTCATTACTTATACCATTCATTTTATCTAATTCTAAAATTTCTCCACTTTTCAAATTTAATTGATAATAACCTTCAGATGTATTTAAAATAATGTTCCCATTACTAGTCCAAACCTGATATATATGATATTGATTTCCTGTATAAATAAGATTTTTTTCTAACTTATCTTCAAAAATATTAGTTAAATACCAATCAACTTGCTTACCATTCTGTACTTTCTGAATAACAAAAAAGCTATCTTTAGTAAAAAAAGCGTCTGTGATTATTCCGTTCTTAATTTTTAGCATAGATAAATCGAGATTAAAAATTTTCTCCATATCTTGTGGATTATAAATGTTTGCATTAGAGCCATTGAGCACTATAACAGCACCTTTATGCGGATTCCATACATTATTATAAGATGTAAACTTCAATCTCAATATATATACTAATACCAATATACAAATTATAATAAAAAACCAAGTAAGATATTTACGAATAGATCCCATTTATTCCACCTTATAAACAAGTCCTCGATTATTTTCATAATCATCATCCAATAAATTTTCAACAGCACCAGAAATAACCGCACCGATTTCTTCTAAAACATAATTTGCATTTTTAAAGTTTCTGTTAAATGCAGCTTGGATTGCTTCGGGATTTAAATTTAAGATTTTGTCTCATTACTTATTGCAATTCAAAATTTAAATAGCTTCTAATACTATATACACTTAATCATAAACTTTTACAAACCCATCTACCCATTGCCGTTCGTTTAATACAACCTTCCCAATACCAAAATTGTCTAACCCATGAACAATAAATATATCCCAAGCGCTATATTTTTCTTTGGCTAATACAGCATATTCATATTTACTAAATACACCTAATGTTCCACCAACTGTATATATTGCATCAATATCATACCCATACCACAATATAAAAACTTCATTGTTTTTAATAGAATCATCTACACAATAATTTCTTGGTACTCCATCATTTAAAACAAATTCCTCAATATAAAAGTTTTCATCGCAAAACGCTCTAAATCCTGGAAGTTGTTTAGCTAACATTATTGCATTTTCTGCTAAATCTTTAGTCGAAAAATGCCCTAAACCAAAATACTCTGTATATGGTAATGTATCATCTTTTTTATATTTAGCTAAGGCTTCATATATAGTTGTATTCATATTCTCTAACCTTTCTATATATTCGATATATATTCGATTCGCAAAAGGCCGGCTTCATAAGTATCTCCATTGAAGTAATTAGAGCCTATTTTTTATCGAATAGTAAGATCTTATTATTTAGTTATGAAAATAGACAAAAACAATCATACACACCATCATAAAGAAGACTGGCAAAACGGAATAAAAATCTCGTTTTGCTTTTTCCATCAACATAGCCTTAATTTCAGGCGACAAGTTAAAATCTTCTTTAATAGCCGGAATTCTTAACCACATTTCTAGAGAACACATTATTACCATTCCCAACTCCAATAAAAATCTGAATGTTTTAGAATATCCCGAAAAAAGTGTATAGAAGAAAAATATTCCACCCATTGAAAGCTCTGATGCTAATAAAAATTTCGATCGTTTAATTTTTATTTTGTTCAATGTAAAATAAGGATTTTTAATAAAGTACATACAATATAAGAATACTAAAAACCCTACAAAGACAAGCACTGACATAGATTTTCCTATAAAAGTATCATTCTAAATATAATTATAAAGTATCCATATTCTGAATGCTTTCATCATTCACCATTACAAAAATAGGACCAACTACGGTTATAGTCAGTCCTATAAAATCTATCTAATAATAATTATTACAAATAATTACTATCATTATTAAAACCAATATAATATTCATATAGCACATATATGCATAACGCTTCCAAAATCGTACCAAAAAGTCACAAGATCCGTTACAATACGCACAATGTCTTTTACTATCATCACTAAATTTATCTTTTGGTATATAATCACTACAATCTACCATCAAATTTTTATCAATTATATTAGCAATAAACACTAACAATGCAAATGATAAATTCAAAGCAATAAAAGCACCAAATGCCGTTAATAATGCAATTTGATATAGAGGAACCTTTCCGATAGCATTAATCATACTTGCTGTAAACTTTATGTCTGTTACTACCATTAAAAGTATAGCAATGAATGCAGTCAAAATTGTCACTTGTGTTGTTCTAAATGTCTTAACTTCATCAAGTGCTGTTTCAGTTAGTTGTTTTACTTCCTCAGCTTTAGTTTTAGACGCATCAACATTTTTAGATAACTTTTTAATATTATCTTCAATACGTCTATTATTATCATACCAAAATCTAAGACGTGCAGTTTCTAACAAAATATGGTCACGCAATTTAAAATAACGTAATACGATATCAAAATCGGTCTGACATGTTGCATCTACATGAATTCCTTCACTAGGATGAAATTCATGAGAATGTTGAGAAATATAATCTCGTAACCTTTCTGTATTATGATCAATAAGTTCTAATTTTTCAATAATATCATTGATATCATTTGAATCATCTTGAAGATCTCTTAGAAAAATAAAAATCTCAGCATATGAGTGTCTAGAGCCACTAACATAGAAATCATAAATCGACTGTGCTAATGAATGTATAATATCTTGAACTGGACCATCTATTGGAATAGATGCAATCTGATCTAATATATTGATTAATGTTGGTGGTGTAACAGGCCTACTATTATCAGGACATAATTGATTTATTTCAGCTGTATATTCTTCTAAACGACTATCAAGATTATCCGCATAGTTATGACTATTATTGCACATATTACTCAAACCATTTTTCTAAATAGTATTCTTTAAAATAACTAGAAATAGCTTTAGTCGATATTACACCTTTTTTATGTATATGATATACATTGCTCCAAGGACTACCAGCTTTATGAGTTTCATTAACCAAAGTAAACGGATCTACATTTCTATAATAAAAACTAATAAACCTAGCAACCTTTTCGATTTGCTCATCACTTATAGTATTATCGTATTGAACTTTAATATCTAAAGGGCCATATAAAGAATATGGGAAATAGACATTAGGCACAACTGGCCCATATTGCCACGCTTCGATATTATCTTCAAAGGCAGGCTTATTGAAAATAGCTAACGAAGCACCTTGTACAAAATAAAGCAACTTTTGTAACTTTAAATTACTTAAAGGTTGATTCATTTCATAATATAAATTAATGATGTATTTAGCAACCTCCATTGCTTCCATAGCCTTCTCCTCCTTCATAATACAAGCTTACTAGTAAATATATTGTAATTGATACCAACAATAAAATCCACTGTTTTTCATCTTTTAGTCATATTACGTATAGATGTTACCTCATTATGACTATATTATATGAAGCTACTATTAACGCCAAAAAACCTCGCCTTTCTCATCAAGAAAAGCGAGGTTTCGTGCATAATATTCTATTTTGTAACGCAATACCTAAACACTATATATATACATTATATGTATTAATACAAATATTATTATTGCATTCATGTTATTTGGTTACACTTAACAATTTGCCGCTCACTGCATCGAATACTACAGTAATGGTTTTCTTATCTTGTGTCGCAAATACAACAGTATATTTAGGCGTGCCTTTATCAGTTTTAACAGCCCAGCTTAAAAGGCTTGTTGCTTTACCTTCAGCTTGTGCATAAGCAAAGTTTACCGCTACAGCAGGAGGCAAAATAGTAGATGGATCAAAGGCTGTTTTTTCTACAGTTTTGGTAAGTTTACCAACCTTTTCATCTTTAACTTCATTGGCTGTATTTGTAAATACGGCCTTATATACACCGTCTTTATCAAAACCACCAACAGTCAATGTAACGACTGTATCGGTAGCATCAAAAGAAATTTCATTAATAGAAGCGCCTGTATGATGTTGTAAAAAACCATTGAGCATTAGATTGGCCCAGCTAATCGCTTGATGTTGTTCATCAACGACAGCTACTGTTGGTTGTACAGGAACTAAATCGGCTGCATGAGCCACTGGAATCACCGCCCCAAACAAAGATGCTAACATAAAAAACAAACGACTTTTCTTCAATACAGATTTCATATGTTACTCCTCTTATCCCTTACGTCTCAGATAACAGTAACAATGCGACTCCGTATGTACTGTTATAACTATATACTATCAATAACAAACGAACTCTATCCATGAGAGAGTGTGTATGAGAAAAAAATTAGATAGAGTCCGTTTGCTTGTCCCACTAGGGAGTGGTCAGCCACCTTGATAGTACAATGACCGACCACTGAACAGTCCTATATTCCTTAATTCTAACTAATCTTCTGTATACAAGAGGGAACTTTTAAAATTATTAGAATTAATGAATCTTAGATAGAATCATATCTACCTTGCGTTGCATATCTTCGTTTTGTTGACGAAGGGCTTCATTTTCAGCAGCTTGTTTTTGAACAATTGCTTGCAATGCAGTTACTTCATCTTGCATTACGTAGATAGAACTGATAGGGCCACCTTTATATTTATCTGGAATAGCTTTCTTTTCAGGGCCATATCCAAATTTGTGGGTTACACCAGCATTTACGATACCATCGTGGCTATCTAAGGAAACACCTAAGTTAAACATAGTGTTTTCATTAGTGTAATGAGCCACACCAAGAGCTACGGCTGTTTGAGATTTATAATTACCAATACCAGCCATAATTTGTGTTGGTTCCAATGGATCGTATTGAATTGGTTTCAATGCAGCCAATGCGGCAGCACCTGCACCAGCCTTATACGCATAAGACTTAGCAGCATTACTGGATGCACCAGCAATATTTTGCAATGCTTGGTCCATTTGTGCTTTATTAACTGCATCACCAGCATGAGTAGCAGCACCAATATTATTGATTTGTTTACCACCCATATCTAGATTACTATTGATGGATACATTACCAGGTGTAGAACCACTACCAGCATTAAGCGTAATAGTAGGAGCACCAGTACCACCACTAATAGAGGTAATACCTGTCAATGCAGGATTCAATTTGTAATTAATAACACCAGAGTTCGCAGGATCAGCGGTGATTTGAATGTTGCTATCACCTTTGAAATCAAAACCAGTAGTCAACGCTACAGAATTTTGAGTACCACCATTAACCTTGTATTTAATATTACCTGTGCCTGCAGTTGCAGTACTAATAGCGGCATTCATTTGACCCAAGTTAACAGCTTCATCATTATTAGCTGCATTAGCCAAACCACTGATACGGTTAGTATTTTTATCAATTACTACGTTACCAACAGTAACTTTATCGAAGGACACATCTTTCTTAGTAGCAATGGTAATATCTTTACCAGTATTCGTAACCTTAATATTATCGCCATCGTTGAAAGTAACGGTATCGCCACCTTTTACAGTTTCAGCAGCAGCGCCATTAACTTTCACATTCCAAGCAGCTGTATCCTTGATCACTTGTTTACCAGCATTATCAATATTGCTCAAATCCTTCTTAGCTGCATTATTAGCAGTTGTTGTAGCATTATTGATTTGGGCACGTGTTGCAGCATCAAGACCTACTGTGATACTTTGACCACTTGCATTTGTTTCAATACCATTTGTACCAGTAATAGTCAATGTTTGACCATTAGTTACACTACCAGTACCTGTGTTACCAGCTGTACTGAAACCTACATTAGCTGTAGCATTAGAAATCGCATTGTCCATTTGTTGTTTATTAACAGCGGAATTAGGCGTTGTACCAGCAGCCACATTTTTAATTTCTGTATTACCAGCGTTGATGCCACCAGTTGTGATGGAAATAGGTGCCGCACCAGTTGTACTTGGCGTAATTGTCATACCGCCACCATTGATAACAGTTGTGCCACTAGGTGTTGTGAAAGTAGCACTGCTTAAGCCAGTTAATGCTTTGGCCATGCGAATGTTCAATGTGCCTGTTGCAGCATCACCAAGAACGGCGATGTTACCAGATGTAAGATCGGCTGCTGTTGTAGAAGCACCACCCTTGATGTTAAGTTTTTCACCATGTTTACGTGTAACAACAGTTGTATCATCGCCACCGAAATCATGTTTAGCATCAGATGTTGCTTTGTTAACAGCATTAGTAATAGCGGTATCCATTTGTGTCTTATTAACAGCAGAGTTACCAGATGTAGCAGGACCTACATTTGTAATTTCTTTGCCACCTGCATCGATACCATTATTCTTATCGATAACAACACCACCAACAGTGACTTTATCGAAGGATACGTTTTTAGCGGTACCAATTGTAATGGAACGACCTGTATTTGTAATAGCGATGTTATCGCCATTGATGAAGTTTACAGTGTCGCCACCAGCTACAGCAGTTGTACCAGCGCCATTGGTTTCTACATTCCAAGAAGCTGCAGATTTTGCAAGATTTTGGATATATGTATTACCAGCAGTAGACAAGTTGGACAAGTCTTTATTAGCAGAGTTTTCAGCAGCCGTTACAGCAGCACTTAACTTAGCAGTTGGAGCGATGGTTACATCATCACCTGTTGCAGATGTTGTAATGAGTGCGTTCGCACCAGTATCACCTTTAATGTTGAATTTAATACCACCAGTTGTGCTTAATTTCTTAGCTGTTGTTGTACCGGAATCACTACCTAAGGATACTTTGTTATCACCTAATGTAGTTACAGAATCAGTAGCGGCTTTCACAGCATCATCCATTTGTTTCTTATTTACAGCAGCATCATCTGTGGTTGCTTTACCAACGTGTTTGATTTCTGTATTACCAGCGTCAATGCCAGATCCTGCGATAGTCACTGTGTGTGTACCATCAGTGAAGGCAGCAGATGTTAAACCAGTCAATGTTTTAGCAAGACGGATATTCAATGTACCTGCACCATCGGATACAACACCGATATTACCGGTTGTCAAATCAGTAGTAGCTGTTACGCCACCTTTGATGGATAATACTTCGCCGTGTTTACGTACAGAGGTCGTACCTGTATCGCCATCAAATTTGTGTTCTGCATCAGCAATAGCTTGTGCTGTATCAGTTTTGGATTTAGTGATGGCATCGTTAATAGCGGATGCTACATTTTGTGTAGTGGCTACGCCATCAGCACCAGCGGCACCACCTGCACCTGTTGTACCAGCTGCACCAGCTTGACCAGCCGCATTGACTACTAGATTACCAGTCTTCACATCTACATTGTATGTTTTTACACCACCAGTAGTGGAATCAGTTACATTAGCAAGACCTGTGCCTGTCACCTTAACCGCATCTTGTGCTGC
>JAIITD010000040.1 GCA_022737715.1 Veillonella sp. | reverse complement strand
CGATACTGGCGCTTTTCTTCTGTAGTGCTCTATCATCGGCACAGGCAGTTGATTTTATGCCTGTTCAAGATGTACAGACTGGTATGGAAGGTATAGCAAAAACAGTAATAGTAGGGGATACGATATCGAATTTTAATGTTAAGGTATTGGGCGTTATGAAGGATAAAGGCCCATCTGGACATTTGATTCTCGCAAAGTTTTCTGGCCCTGTTATGGAACAGACCGGTGGCATTGCGCATGGTATGAGTGGTAGTCCTGTATACATTAATGGGAAACTTGTAGGTGCCGTAGCATATGGTTGGGGCTTTGCGGATGGCACGATTGGCATGATAACGCCTATCGAAGATATGGTGAAATTATGGAATATACCATATGAAAAGAATTTGACAAATACCTGGTCAGATAAACAATTAATTCCAATGAAGACTCCTTTGATGGCCTATGGATTTGATAGTACATCTATGGAGTATTTTAAATCAAAATTACCTCAATACAATTACGAAACCTATGATACAGCTAGTTCTAGTAGTGATGATATTGCGAAGCCTTTAGAGGCGGGGGGTTCTGTAGCAGCGTTATTGGTTGATGGCGATTTAAAACTCGGTGCTATTGGGACCGTTACCTATGTTGATGGCAAACAAATGGTAGCCTTTGGTCATCCGTTTTTAAAACATGGTTCTGCTAATTATTTTATGCATAATGCCAATATTTTTACGGTTGTTAAAAGTTATGAATCAGCCTTTAAACTAGGTTCTATGGGACGTGAAATCGGTACCGTTACAGAGGACCGTGGCGCAGGTATTGCCGGTGTTTCTGGTACTATTTCTAGCGGGATTCCAGTTCGCTTTCATTTAAAAGATATCGATATGGGCCGTGATAAGCAGTCTAATGTAAAGGTTATTGAAGATAAGGATATGACACCTACATTAGCGGCTACAGCACTGTATAATATGTTGAATAAGACATTAGATCGCAGTGGTGCTGGTACTGCTAAAATTACCTATACGATTACACCACGTAATGGTGAACAAAAATCATTAACGCGAACAAATATGTTTTATAGCTCTGAATCCATTAGTGAAAAAACGGTTGATGAATTTTACAATGTTATCGATGTATTGATGAACAATCGTTTTATTAATTATGAAATTGCGGATATCAATGTGGAAACAGAGGTAACACAAGATAAGAAAACGGCAAAACTTGTGGATGCAGCTGCATCATCGACCGTTGTATCTCCTGGTGACACGATTGTAGTTGACGTTACATTGGAACCATATCGTGGGGAAAAAGTTAATAAAGAGGTATTCTTCACAGTGCCTAAGGACCAACCTTTAGGTAAATACACATTAGAGGTTCGTGGTGGTGGCGAGATTCCATTGCCTTATGTATTGGAAAAACAAAAATACAATTTGACCGATGAAGTTCTACGCCGCTTAAAAGTTTATAAAGACTTTAACGATTTGTTTGATGAATTACAAAAGACAGATACAAATAATCAAATTGTTGTAGAAATCTTAGAAGATGGTGTTAGTCTTGTAAATGAAGAGGCTTCTACAAGTTCTGTGAAAAAGGCAAAACTTCAAGGTGTAGAAGATAAACCTAGCCCTGGAGACCTTAAAAAGAAAAAAGGTAGTGAAGACCTTAGCGATGGCAAAGATGATGAAAAGAAAAATGAAAAAACTGCTATCGACACAGAGTATATCGTTCAAGGGGATGGTCAATTTACAATCCAAGTTATGAGTGTTAAAGACCGTGACAAAGCATTAGCTAAACGTGCTAAAGACGCTAAAGAACAGGTTAAGATGGAACATAAATTGGAATTAGAAAATCAAGGTAATAAAAAAGATTCCAAGGCATCTCAAAATAAAAAAGATAAAACTGTTACTAAACCAGCCAAGGAAAAACCATCCAAGGACAAACCAGCAGGGGATACACCGTCGAATGACAAACCATCTAATGATAAACCTTCGAATGATCAAGTAGAGTAAAATTAGAAATATAAGCGAATAGTAAGTAAGGGGAGGGCTGTTGTGAATTGGCTTGAGACGATAGGTCGCAATGTAATGGCCGGTCTATCAAATGTGGGCACTGCCATATTGCTTGTGTGGCAAACTATAAAACAATTAAAAATGCTTAATGCATGGCATGTGTTACAACAGATGGCTCATCTTGGTGTAGACTCACTACCGATTATTAGCCTGACACTATTATTTGCAGGTGGTGTTATGACACTACAAATTACCGATGTATTGATTACCTATGGTGCCCAAGGGACGGTAGGTGGACTCATGGCTGTTGCGATGGGCCGTGAATTAGGACCTATTCTTGTAGGCGTTGTATTAGCAGGCCGTGTAGGGGCTGCCATTACGGCTGAAATTGGTACGATGAAGGTTACAGAACAAATCGATGCATTACGGGTTATGGCTGTAAATCCAATTGGGTATCTCGTTGTACCTCGTGTTGTAGCTTGTATGATTATGGTACCAATTCTTGCATTTTATGGCGTTGTCATTGGTATAGTAGGTGGTTATTTTGTAGCTACTGCTATAAAGGGACTAGCACCAGCCACCTGTTTAGATTCGATACAAATGTTTTCAACCATTTCTGATTTTACATTGGGGTTAATTAAATCTAGCGTTTTTGGGGCGGTCATCGCTCTTGTAGGGTGCTATAAGGGGATGCATACAAAGATGGGGGCCGAAGCAGTTGGCTTTTCCACTACTAGCTCTGTTGTAACTAGTATTATCTTAGTATTTGTATTGAATTATTTTTTATCGACTCTACTCTTTTAATCGATTATCTCGAACGAGGGCTTTATGATTGAATTACGTGATGTAGTTGTTGCCTATGATACGCGTGTAATATTAGATTCTGTTAATCTAACCATTGCAGATGGAGAAACGCTTGTCATTTTAGGCGGTAGTGGTAGTGGTAAAAGTACTCTATTGCGCTTAATTATAGGTTTACAACGTCCCACATCGGGCCAAATTATTGTAGATGGTGTAGATATTACTACATTATCTGAAGAAGAATTTAATAAGGTACGACAAAAGATGGGCATGGTATTTCAATACTCCGCACTATTTGACTCTATGTCAGTTGGGGAAAATGTCGCTTTCGGTCTAAGAGAACATACCAATATGAGTGATGATGAGATTAAGCACATTGTTGCTGAACGACTTGGCTGGGTTGGTTTGAGCGGTTATGAATCTTATATGCCTAATGAGTTATCTGGGGGTATGAAAAAAAGGGTGAGCCTTGCTCGGGCTATCGCGCTTGACCCGACGCTCATCTTGTACGATGAACCTTCATCAGGTCTAGATCCTATCACATCGGGGACAATTAGCATGCTTATCCGAGGTATGCAAGAACGGTTGGGTTGTACATCTATTGTAGTAACTCATGATATGCAGTCTGCTTTTTATGTGGCTGACAGAATTGCATTGCTTGATAAGGGGAAATTTATAGAAGTATCAAAAACTGAGGATTTTAAAAACTCACCTAATCCTAAGGTACAACAATTTATTCATGGTGAGGCGGAGGCTATCGATATCGTAACAAGGAGAGACAGATAATGAAGTGGACGACGGAAGCTAAAGTAGGGGCTTTCACAATCGTAGGTATTGTGTTGTTTGTACTGGGAATCATATTCGTGGGGCGCATAGATGTATTTGCAAAACCGCAGATGACGATTACTGGTGATTTTGCTCAAGTTAATGGGTTAAAAAATGGCAATCAGGTTAAATTTTCTGGCGTCGCAATTGGTACAGTTTCGGATATTGAAATCACACCATCTGGGGTTATGGTAAAGATGAAAATTGACGATAAAACACAAATACCAAGCGATTCAACCTTTACTTTAGGATCTGATGGATTCTTAGGAGATAAATTTATTCAAATTTCTCCGGGTAAATCAACCGTTTATTTACGTGATGGAGATTCTGTTAAGGGTGAAGGTGTTGATGCGATGGATAAAGCCATGCAAAGCGCTCAAAAATTAATGGCTGGTACAGAACAAATGTTGCAATCCATTAATACTATTATTGGTGATCCTAAGACTCAGGATGCATTAAAACATTCCTTACAATCTACAGCTGTTATGGCTGATAATGCAGTAGCGGTTACACAAAATATGGCAGATGTGACGGCTCAGCTAAATCAAGCGGCTCAACAATTTAATGCCGATGGTAATGCTGGTAATGACATGCGTGCCATTTTAACCAATATTAAACAAACTACGGATCGTGTTGATCATATGGCGCGTTCCATGGAAGGAACCGTAACAGATCCAAAAGCACAAGAAAATATTAAAGCAACATTGCATAATACAGAGCAAATTTCTGCTCGTGTCAATAAATTGTTAGGTGGTAAACCATATGTATCTGAAACTTCTAATGGTTCCTCGGAGGCTAATGGTTCTGAAAAAAAGTCATCTATTAAAGTAGAACCTTCTGTGGATTTACTTTATAATACAAATCAAGAAGAGGTTCGTATCAATGGTCGTGCTCGTGTTTACACAGATAAAGGCATGGGCGAAATTGGACTTTCTAACATTGGTGATGGAACTGATTTTGATTTGAATGGCGGTAAATTTATTGTCAATAAATGGTTAGTACGCGGCGGTATTTTTGAAAGCAAGCTCGGATTTGGCATTGACTATAATCCTCGTGGGTCTTTTGGTGTTTCTGCAGCTATGTATGATTTAAATCATCCTAAATATCGACTACGTTCTGATATACGCTTACATAATAATACGTACGGTGTTGTGCAAATGACACGCCCATTTGGTTCTTCAAATGGAGGCACCTACTTTGGTATTAAACAAGTCTTTTAAAACACATATCGTGTGGAGGTATACGTATGAATAAGAAGGCCTTTTCTTTAGCCGTAATATTATCGATGGCTACAACAGGTGCATTCGCAAGTGACGTTGTTTCTACATCTGTCAATAATGGTGACAAACTTACAAAACTTCAAAAAGAAGCGATTCAATTAACGCAACAACAATTAGCTCAAAAAGCTTCTCAAGATGCACAACAATATGAAGCCGCATTGAACCTAAATGAAGATAGTACAGTCTCTCTTGCATTAGCGAATAATCGTACAGCAAAACAATCCTTGTGGGACTATCAAGCGGCAAAAGCAACAGTAAGTGCTACTGCAGCAGGAAAAAATCCTAATGTATCCTACGCATGGCAAGGTACTCGAAATCATGGTGCCAATGCTATGACAGGTAGAACTGCTACTACTAAGAGCGGTCAACATAGCTTCACGATTAAAGCACCTGTATTTAGCCCTGCACTAGATTCTAATATCGATAAGTCTCGCTTTGCTCGAGAAGGTAGTGGTGCTGCTTATGAAGAAGCATTACAACAAGCCAAATATGACGCTATTAATGGTTACTATACATTGATTATGTATCGTAATAAGGTAGACGTAGCGAACCAAGCCGTTAAGGATTACCAAGGTCATGTAGATAATGTTAAGGCTCAATATAATGTAGGACTTGTAGCTAACTCTGATGTATTAGCGGCTGATACTAATTTGGCAGATTCTCAAACTAATCTTGTAAAAGCTCAAAATGCAGCAAATTTGGCAGAAGCAAATTTGAATCTAGTCATCGCATATCCTGCACAAACATCTATTACAACAGCAGAAAATGATTTGCAATACAAACCATATGCAGTTACATTAGAGCAAGCAAAGGCTTATGCAATGCTTCATCGTTCTGCTCTTGTACAATCTGCAATGGCTGTGAAACAAGCTGAAGAGGCATTAAAGGCTGAAAAATCTGGCTATTTACCAACTGTAGGTGTTGAGGCTGGTCGTGGCTATGCTGATCCTGATGGTTACTTTGGTACAAACAGCAAATCTTGGCATATTGGCGCATCTGCAACATGGAGCTTGTGGGATGGGGGCCAAACACAAAATAAAATTAAGGTCGCTCAAGATACATTAGAAAAAGCTAAAGAAGCTAATTTGGCTGCTGTAGATAAGGTAAATCTTGCAGTACAACAAGCGTACCTTAACTTGCGGTCTGCAGAACAAACAATTCAAAGCACGCAAACTGCTGTTAAACAGGGGCAAGAAAACTTCCGTATTGCAACGCTTCGTTACCGTGCTGGTGTAGGAACAAACCTTGATGTACTCGATGCGGAAACTAAATTAACAGAATCTCGTAATAATTATGTAGATGCTCTATATAATTACAATGTAAGTATTTCTGCTCTTGAACAAGCGACAGGTGTTCCTTTAGATACGCCTGTAGGCCAAGGTGCAAATGTGATTGCCAATAGTGGTGCTGTGGAACAATTAGCAGCATTGGCAACAGCGACATCTACAAAAAAATAATCGTATAGCTGATAATATATTACGATGATTAATCGGATGACGACTGCTTTAGCGGTCGTCATTTTTTTTATGATTAACTAGGATAAATTACATTTTGATTTCATAAAATTTATGCATCATATACTATTGAAATATCATAGAGTATGGTAATATTGATGTATAAATAAGCGTAATTTTTTAGGCGTGGGGTTTCCTATGACACGGAAAAAATGGTGCCTTATTGGTGCAGCAGTTTTAGGATTAGGTGTGGCTGGAATAGCTACTTCAATCAATCCAATTGCAGAACGCTATGTGGCGCCCATGGTACAGGAACAACTACATAATACAGTAAGGGGTACAATTCAGTATGATTCTATGCACATTGCTTGGAATGGCGATGTAGTACTGCAAAATGTATCATTACGCGATGAGAATAACCATTTGGTGGCAGCTGTTCCGACTATGAATGTATCGATGAAATATACATCTGTTCCATCGATTTTGATGGGGAATTCAAGTGGTGCGGCCATCGTTTCTACCATTACTTTAGAAAAACCGGACATTCATGTGTGGCAATTAGCTGATGGATCTTGGAATGTAAATTCTTTATTAGAACCATCGCCCGAAAGTGATAAGAAATCATTTGATGGCAATATCGTCGTTAATGATGCTACAGGTGCTGTTCGATTTAAAGATGGCAATGTACATAGGCTATCCAATCTAGATGGCAATATAGCCTTAAATGTTGATGGTATGACAAAAGGCGCATTAAATGGACTTTTAGATGATCATTCGATTGCTGTTAATGGCTCAATTGACATGAACAAAATGGATGATTTTGATTTATTTGTCCAAGCTGAAGCCGTTGATATATCAGGCATCATGAGTATGGCTCCATCCAATAAAAATCTATCTATAACATCTGGTATATTGCATGATGTAAAAACACAGATTACAGGCCGTGATGGTAAGTATTCCATGTCTGGTAACTTGGCCTTTGATGGTGTAGGTGGTACCTATAAAAATGGGGATACCACATATCAAATCGGACAGGGCAATGGCAAGATTTTCTTCCAAAACAATACTGTTTTAATCAGTCATAGTGGCTGGTATGTAAACGATCAAGCTATTAAGGTAAATGGTTTAGTAACATTAGGGGACGAGGTTGGTTTAAACTTAAATGCTGTTGCTGATTCCGTAGCTTTAGAGGCTTTTACCAAGAATCAAATTACTGGTAACGTAGGTGGTCGTGTTCATATCGGTGGCACGAGTGTTGATCCCTATGTATCTGGTTCTATAAAGAGTGATGCCATCTCTTATGATAACTATCGTATCGATAGTGGTGAAGCTAATTTTAGTTATTTTAATGGCACCGTGGATATTCATGATGCTTCATTGTACATTGGTAATGGTAGCGTAAAAGCCAAAGGGCAATACGGCATTGATAGTGGTGAATTTTCCATTGATGGGACTATTCATAATGCAGAAATAGCTCCGTTTACACAAAATTTATCTACACCAGCGTCTGGTACTGTGAATGGTGAATTTTCTGTAAGAGGCAAAAATAGTGATATTACCTCCTTAGAAGGTAATATAGTGGGAACGAGCATATCCGTGCGTGGTATATCCATTGATTCTGCTCAAGTTAGCTTTAATAACGCAGGTAACTTAACGAATATAGCGCTTACAGGGGCAATAGGGGATGGCCAACTTAGTGGATATGGGACGATTAATAACAATCAACTAGATTTGTCACTGTCGGCAGATTCAATAGATGCATCTAATTTTTCAAGTCTTGTTGGTACTAGCATATCTGGCAATATTACAGGCTATGCCTCCGTTACAGGAAACTTAGACAATCCATCTGTGACTGGTAGTGTTACAAGTCCTGAGATTGTGTATGGTGGTGCTCATTTTAATTCTATTAATGCTGGCTTTACGATTCAAAATCATATATTAGAATTAACCGATACATCTATAGGTGATGGAGATGGCGCCATTACTATAGGGGGTACACTTGATTTGAATTCTAATGCACTTAATATGCGAGCGCGTGCAAAAGCTGTTCGGATAGAGAACTTAATTAGGCCATTTTCTGATGCTCCGCTTACAGGGTGGTTTGAATCTGAAAACGAAATCCGAGGCACTTTAGATAATCCATATGTTCAGGGCCATGTTCATTTATATGACGGTTCTTATAATGGCAAATTGATTAGTGATGCGAAGGCCGATTATACATTAGAAAATAAGACTCTTACATTGCCTAAGTTTACTATTCAAGGATATGGTGCCGTAATTCAAGGCTCTGGTACCGTGTCAGAAGATGCCTTAAATATCGATTTAGAAGGTAAAGATATAGATATTGGTAGGTTATTAGTCAATACTGATTATGATGTAAAAGGCTATGTACAGGCTAAGGGGCATATTGGAGGCTCTTTATATAATCCTAATTTTAATGGCTCAGTAACATCTAATTTCTTAACCATCAATGGCGAAGGTATCACCAATATTTCTGGTACATTATATGCAGATAAAACCGTTGTTAATTTAGAAAAATTTGAATTCGATGAAGAACAAGGTGGCCATTATATGGCCCGTGCAGGTATGTCTACTGTGGGCGATAAGCGATTATTTGGTACATTAGAGGTGAAAGATGGTCGTGTAAGCAATCTATTATCTTTACTGGGGAAACCGGTAGATAAATTAGACGGTTCTTTGAGTGGTACTGTTGATTTAGGTGGTACTTATGGTAATCCAAGCCTTAATGTGGTGGGCTCAATTAAGGATGTAACTATTGACTCTAAGGTAGTAGGCGATGCAAAGATAGATGCAAGTCTTGAAAATCGTAAATTTAAAATTCGCACATTAAAACTACCTGTTGATGATGGACTAATTGCAGCTGGTGGTACTGTTGATTTGGATGGTGATGCAGATTTACAAATCGCTGTTCGTGATGTGGATGTAGAACCATTTTTACCACTTATCGGCGACAATATTAATGCGACTGGTTCTGTTACTGGTGTTATTAATATGACAGGGGCTACAAAAAATCCTAAGGTTGAATTGTCTGCAAGCCTTGCTAATGGTTCTTATAATGGTATCGATATTGATCAAGGGTTCGTATTGGCCACTATGGAAAATCATATTATCAATGTTCAACGCATTCAAGGAGTTAAAGGGGACTATAAGCTTAGTGCATATGGTAAGATTCCGCTAGCTGCGTTGTATACGACTGGATATCTAGATGCGAATGACTCTAAAGCGATGGATATGACCCTTGACTTTAATGAGGCGGATATGGCTGTTATCCCTTTGATTACTCCTACGGTGAAAGACGCAACTGGGGCATTAAAAGGTGTTGTTCATGTAACGGGAACTATTGATCAACCAGAAGCGTACGGTACAGTATCTGTTCGCAATGGTACCATGAAGATAAAGAACATAGGTAATGAGCTTAAGGATATCGATGGGGATTTAATTTTCTCAGGTCAACAAGTCGATTTCCAATCTCGCGTGTCTGCTGGTAAAGGGACCGCTGGTTTAGCGGCAAAGGTTAATTGGGCTGGTCATGAGATGACTAACTATCGGATGGCTGTTCAGTTGGATGGGTTAGATTTAGCAAACGAATATATTTCTGGTCCATTAAAGGGGGAACTCTATATAGCTGAAAAAGAGGGAATCCCTACATTGATGGGCGATTTAAATCTAGAGAACATGAAGTTCAAAATTCCACTTTCCCTAGAAACTAGTGAAAGTACGCGTAATTTGGGTATTGATGTTAATGTACATGCTGGTAAAAATGTACGACTTTATGATAGATCCTTATATGACATGCAAATTAGAGGAGACGTTCATTTTGGCGGTTCTGTTTTCGAGCCTTCAGCTAGTGGTCAGTTTAATGTAGTAAGTGGTACTTTTAAATATCTAAGTCATACCTTCGATATTAATAAGGGGACTGCTACATTTGCGACAGGATCGTATCTACCTATGCTTCAGCTTGATGCGGAAACAAATATAGGTACATATAATATCCAGCTCGGTGTGAAAGGTACTGTGGATCATATGGATTTAACGCTTAAATCAGAACCTTCATTGTCGCGCCAACAAATCATTTCCATGTTGACCTTTGGTCGCGGTGAGCCGTCGAATAGTAGTACAATTACCAATGAAGATGCAAATGCATTAGCCGTAGCTAGTGCACAAATGTTTGCTTTTGGCTATGTACAAGATGCAGTGCAAAATGCATTGGGCCTAGATCGTGTTAATATTACGACAGGCTCTATCGATCCGAATGAACCTACTGGTAGGGAAACATCGGGGAATTATAATATCGAAATTGGCAAATATGTCTTGCCGAGAACGATGATTACCTATACACAAGGTATCAATAATAAACAAAATAAATACGGTATTGAATATTCGTTACGGCGAAGTGTTAAGTTTAATGCTTGGCATACATCAAAAGGTAGTACCTATATTGGTGGACGTTGGACACGAGAATTCTAACAATGATGACTATAATGAAGAAACTGAATAAGGGCCTTCATTATAGTCATTTTAATTTCATAAAATTGAATTATAGTAGTACTAATTCCCAGTATTATATGATATAATAATAAAGATTTAATACTCTTTAAAGAGGGATAATTTTAGGAGGATTTTATGTTAACAAGCAAAGCCTATAAACGTATGCTCGCAGCATCTGTGTTGACTGCCGTTATGGGTACAGGCAGTGTTTTTGCTGCAGAAGTACAAACAGGCTATACACCAGATATGAATGCAACTGCTACAGCAGACACTGCGACTACTGATGATACAACAACTAAAGCAGCTGTATACAATGCAGGTACAGAAAAGGGCGCTAATACACAAGATAATACTGATGCGGCTATTTTAGCTGCTCGTGGTGACACAACATTATCCACTGATGGCACTGTCGTTCAAGGTTCCGATGGTACAGTTACCGTTAATAACGGAGCTTTAAAAACAGACGATAAACAAGTCAAAATGGTTTCTAAAACTACAGCAGGCACAGACTTGGATAAGGTTGCAGAAAATGGTCAAGCTCAAGCTGTAACATCTGTTGAAGCACAATATGTTACCGGTGTGAGTGCTGATTCTGTTAACCCATATGTAGGTAAAACAATTACAGGTTTATCTATCTCTGGCATTCCTGCAGATCAAGCAGCGCAATTAATGACATTGCTATCTGAAAAAGTAGGCGATGCTGTTTCCGTTGATGGTGTATTTAAAGATGTACAAAATTTGGGCAATAGTGGTTATTTCTCAGAAGTAAACCCAGTCTTTACATCTGTTCCAGAAGGCGTAAAAATTGACTTTGCTGTAGTAACTAACCCTGTAGTACACGGTGTTGTATTTGAAGGCAACTCAGTATATACATCTGATGTATTATCTAAATATATGGCAATTCCTGAAGGCCAAATCATGAACTCCGTATATGTAGGACAAAAGGTACAAGGTATCAATGCGGCATATGCTCGTGATGGTTATATGTTAGCTCATGTAGATGGTATTGCTGTAGATGACAATGGCATGCTTCATATCCATATCGTAGAAGGTATTGTAGAAGACATTGTACCAGCTGGTAATAAGAAAACTCGTAATAAAGTTATCACTCGTGAGTTTGTACAAAAAACTGGTAAACCATTCAACAAGTTCTTAGTTCGTCGTTCCGTAGAACGCGTATACAATTTAGGCTTCTTTGATGATGTAAATGTACGTATGTTACCAGGTGAAAAAGATCCTAATAACGTAATTATCGAAATCGATGTATTGGAACATAAAACAGGTACTATTACATTAGGTGCGGGCTATTCTAAATCCGATGGCTTGATGGGTATCGTTGAATTTGGTGAAGATAACCTTCGCGGTACAGGTGATAAATTCAAAGTTCACTGGGAAATCGGTGGTAAGAAAAAATATAAAAACTACCAAAT
>JAIITD010000234.1 GCA_022737715.1 Veillonella sp. | reverse complement strand
ATGAAGGAAATCCTGAAATCGGGGATTGAGCAGGCATTACAAGAAACGATTAAGAGTGGTGGCTTACCAGCTGGGGAATATCCAGAAATCGTTCTCGAAGTGCCACCTCAAAAGGAGTTCGGTGATTTTTCTACGAACATTGCGATGCAATCCGCTCGTGTAGCTCGTCAAAACCCTCGTGCTATTGCAGAGGCTTTGATTAGCCATATGAATTTTGATTGGCTTGAACGCGCTGAGGTAGCTGGTGCGGGCTTTATCAATTTCTTCTTAAAATCCGATATGGTGTACGATACGTTGAAAGCTATCTTGAATGCTGGTGACCAATACGGCGTTCAACTATTGCGCGCGCGCGATACGATTCAAGTAGAATATGTGAGTGCGAACCCAACAGGTCCACTGCACGTAGGTCATGGTCGTGGTGCTGCGTATGGTAGTGCCCTTGTAAATTTGTTGCGTGCAGCGGGGTACAATGTACAATCCGAGTACTACATCAATGATGCGGGTAATCAAATTGATAATATGGCGATTTCCATCGAGTACCGTTTCCAAGAATTGCAAGGCGCTACATTAGTATTCCCGCCTAAACGCAATGAAGATGGTTCCATGCCAGAATTCGATGTTCCGGAAGGGGCTCTCGTGTTCCCTGAAAATGGTTACCGTGGACCAGATATTATCGAAACCGCGAAAGCGATTGCAGAACGCGAAGGCTTTGATACATTAAATGCTATGAACGAAGCAGATCGTATTGCTTTATTCAAAGAAGAAGGCTTGAAAGAAAAATTAGCTCGTTTAGAAGAAACATTACGCAATTTCCGCGTTACCTTTGATAATTGGTTCTCTGAACGTACCGTTCATGAAACAGAAGAAATTCACCATTCCGTAGAGGCTTTGAAAGCCCTTGGCAAAGTGTATGAAAAGAATGGCGCTTTGTGGTTGAAATCTACTGATTATGGCGATGATAAAGATCGCGTTGTCATTCGTGACAATGGTGTGCCTACGTATTTAGCGGCAGATATTGCATACCATCGTAATAAATATGACCGTGGTTTTAAAGAAATGATTGATATCTGGGGCGCTGACCATCATGGTTATGTGTGCCGTGTAAAAGCGGCTATGGCAGCCTTTGGTTATGATCCAGATAAATTGACTGTATTGTTGCTTCAAATGGTAGCGTTATTCCGTGATGGCAAGCTCGTTAAATTGTCTAAACGTAGTGGCGATAGCGTTACATTAGATGAATTGATTGAAGAGGTTGG
>JAIITD010000039.1 GCA_022737715.1 Veillonella sp. | reverse complement strand
TTTGAACCCCCGCGCCGGTTGCCCGACCTACCGCATTTCGAGTGCGGACCCTTCAGCCTCTTGGGTACTCCTCCGTGCTTTACGACGCTCTTTAAAGAAATCTTTCATCAATTGGCTACATTCATCGGCGAGGATGCCTGCTTGCAATTGTGGCTCATGGTTTAACCCCGGATGGGATAGTACATTAAACAGCGATTCTACAGCGCCTCCTTTGTAGTCGCTAGCACCATATACAACGCGATCAATACGGCTGTTAATAATGGCCCCTGCGCACATAGGACACGGCTCTATCGTAACATACAGGGTGCATCCAGTCAACCGCCAGCGCTTTAGGCTATTACAGGCTTCACGGATGACGAGTACCTCGGCGTGAGCGGTTGCATCATGATCTAGTTCACGGCGGTTATGATGACGTGAAATGACTTGATTATCATGGACTAAAATGGCGCCAATAGGAATTTCGCCAAGGGCATACGCTTTTTTGCCTTCTTCAATAGCAAGGCTCATAAAGTATTCGTCACGACTGCGCTCATCCATCGTATTAAGTTCGGTTGAATCCATTAGGTCTTTTGTCATTATCGCACCTCTTAATGTATAATATCTTACATAGAGTCTATCATATTTTATCGTATTTTTGCGAATAGATTAATCGTTGTATCAGTTGCTTGTGTGAGGCTAGTATGGATATTATTTGGTATATATTTGATATGGTCGGCACCATCGCATTTGCCGTATCAGGGGCACTTGTGGGCGTGTCCCGTAAAATGGATATTTTTGGCATGGCCGTGTTGGCCCTTGCTACCGCTATTGGGGGCGGTGTGATTCGGGATGTACTACTAGGCTATTTTCCGCCAAACTCACTTCGTAATGTAGTGTATGTTACGGTCGTCCTCGCGGTGACCTTTATTGTGTTTGCTATTTATAACAGCCGTTATCATCGCAATATGATGGGACCTCGTAGCCGGGCTAGTTATTTATTGGCTGATGCTTTGGGCTTGGCATCCTTTACCGTAACCGGTGCTTCTGCAGGGTATACACTATATCCGGATTTACCTATATTCATCGTTTTACTCGGTACGATTACCGCCGTAGGTGGTGGTATTCTGCGCGATATGTTGGCGCAGCGCGTGCCATCCGTACTGAAAGAAGATGTTTATGCACTGCCTAGTATTATCGGTGGGATAGCGTATTATCTATTGGTGATTAGCGATTGGGCAGGGCAAGCCGTATATGGGGCTTTCACCATTGTCCTTGTTATTCGTTTACTGGCTATAAAATATCACTGGAGTTTGCCACGTGTTAGATAATAAATTGGTTTTATGCGATATATTTGCCAAATTATGACTAAGTGATATAATTGTAATATTAGTTATTTTTTTATGATTGTATCCCTTACAACAATTGTGAAATGGTACGCCTAGGCGTACTTGATAAAGGAGTTTAACGTATGTCTAAAAAATGGTTGAAAGTAGCATTAATGGTTACGGCTATTGCTACGGGTACATCCATTCAAGTTGATGCGGAAACTGTTTTATATGTTCCGCAAGATGATCGCCCAGTAAGTCTGCAATATACAGTTGATACTGCAAAGGCTGCGGGGATGACGGTGTTAACACCACCACAAAATTTGATTTCTGGTAAAACCTACAAGGGTCAAGCTGATCAAATTTGGAATTGGGTAGAACAAAATGCAGGTCGCGCCGATGTAATGGTATTGAGTACAGATACATTAATCTACGGTGGCCTTGTGGATTCACGTAAACATAATTTGCCATTGAGCACATTGGAAAACCGCTTAAAACGCATCGAAGCGCTTAAGGCAAACCATAAAAACACACGTATTTATGGCTTTGGTACCGTAATGCGTTCCCCGCGTGCTAGTGGGGGCGGTACAGAACCATCCTACTATGCAGATTATGGTCCGACCATATTCCAAATTGCTGCATTACAAGATAAATTGGATGCAGGTACATTGACGCAAGCAGAAACGCAAAAATTGATGAGCTTGCAAGCATCTGTTCCTATAGAATATCTTCAAGATTGGTTCTCCCGCCGTCAAAAAAATATGCAAGTGAATAAAGATTTAATCGATGAGGCACGTAATGGCGTCTTTTCATACTTTGCATTAGGTCATGATGATACGTCTCAATTGTCTCAATCCGCATTAGAAGGACGCTATTTGAATCAATACTCCAAGGGCATTCCACGTACACAATATGGTAGCTTCCCTGGGGCAGACCAATTAGGTCTATTATTGATGGCTCGTTCTCGCACTGATGAAAGCGCGGAAAAACCGACGTTCTCTGTCATCTATCCACTAGGTGGCGCTGGTAAAACATTGCCAGGCTATGAAGATCAAACCATTGATAAGACGATTGCAGAACACGTAGAAGCCGTTGGTGGCACCATGACAACTGCAGGTAAACCAACAGTTCTTCTCGCTGTTAATACACCGCTTTCAACAAGCACATCTGAATCTGAAACATTTGGTAACTTCCCAATGATTTCTCAAGCAACGAATGCCTTTGTAGATCGCATCCAACAAGCTACGCAAGAAGGTGTAACAGTAAGTATTGCTGATATTGCATACAACAATGGTTCCGATAACACCTTGTTAGGTGCTTTGTACAAACGCGATTTACTCTATAAAATCGGCGCTTACAATGGTTGGAATACAGCAAGTAATACAGTAGGCTATGCTATTGCCCAAGGTCTATTGTTACAATCTATGTCCCCAGAAGGTCATCGTGATATGTTGACTCAACAATACTTGGATAACTGGGCATACCAAGCAAATATCCGCAAGGATATTTATCGTATGCAAGATTCCATTCGTACCGACAATGTACGCTACTCTGGTGACTTGAATTCAAAATTAGAAGAATATTTACAAGAACGTGTACAAGATTTCAGTGAAACCTATTTGAAGGTAGACCCTCGTACAGTTAAGGCTACATTCCCATGGGGACGTTTATTTGAAACGGACATTACCGTATATGATAAACCGGTAGTACCACTTCAAAAAGAAATTCGCTTACAACGTGAAGAAGAAGCGAAGAGACAAGCAGAGGCCGCGGCGGCGGCAGCAGCTGCACAAGCTAATGGTCAATCGCAAGCGGCTCCAGCTGCGCCAACTACAACAACGCAAGCTTCACCAACTGCACCTGTAGTACATCAAGCGGCGACTTCACCTCGTATCGTTCCAACACCGGCCGCTGTGCCACAACAATAATCGCCTATGAAACGATCGTTTTTGCCTGAAATAACCTATATGCGTGGCCTCTGTATGCTCGGTGTTATCGGCATTCACGTAGGCTCTTACGCCTTACAAAATCCGTTCGTTAATTTACAACTCATTAGCGTGTTGGAAATTTTATCGCGTTTTGGAGTGCCCGCATTTTTCTTCTTGTCGGCCTTTGGTTTGTTCTACCATACATCGGTAAATGATCCATTTAGCTACAAGGACTTTATGAAACGACGCTTTCAAGTGGTGCTCTATCCTTACATTGTGTGGTCGCTATTCTACCTTATCTATACGGGGATAACGGCGCACAATTTTGGGAATCTCCACCCTGGACCATTACTCGTGAACCTTCTATTTGGTAACAGTATGTACCACTTATATTTTATGGTTATACTAGTGTGGTTCTATGTGCTTATGCCACTGTGGCGTGTGATGGTGCGATGGATTTTGAAAGCCCCCATTCCTTGGCTCGTCATCCTATTTGCTATCCAATTAGGTGTTGATTTCATATCCTCCTATCGATTGGGAGCATGGGTGACACAACATTTTAGCGACTCTCCAGCTATAAAATATCTCTTCGATATGCGCCTCAACTATTGGGTGATTCATTATGTATGGATATTCCTCTTTGGTGCTGTTGTAGCTGAGCGATATGAACAAGTGAAGGATTATATGTGGCGCTACCGCTATCTATTGGCCACATGTGCTATCTTATCTATTTTATCCATGTTGGGCGCCTACTACTATGTCATGGATGTATGGCATTATACGGTGCTCGAAGCGATTTACACGGTGCATCAATTGAGTCCAATGGGCGTATTCTATACGGCGTTGGGCACATTGTTTAGCTTATTCCTATTCCAAGTGATGCCTCTGAACAATACGATGGAGGCCTTCTGGTCACAAATAGGGGATACCTCATACGGCATTTACTTAGTGCATCCGTTCTGGTTGTTGATTATGACCGGTATCATGGCCAAGTATAATCTTTTGTTTACGGTACCCCATGTAGTATTACTTTATGCGATGGCGGTAGGATTATCCTACTTAAGTACAATAGTGTTAAAACAATTACCAAAGCCAGTTCGAAAATATATTCTTGGCAACTGATGGACTGATACAAGTCTTCTGAGCTTGCTATATATACAAGTCTTACGAGCTTGGTATATAACTAATTACGATATAATCCGCTCCTACCATAACTTATAGTTATCGGTAGAGGGCGGATTTTTTCATGACTAAAATGAAAACTTTCACAATGTAAAGTGTGAAAATTAATCTGTGATTGTGCTATAATACAATCATACTGATTAGAGTTACAACAAGGGAAAATGAGGTGCTCTTATGAAAGAATTAACATATTTTAACGGTGAATTCGTCGAACCAGGTGCAAAGGTAATCAGCATTGATGACCGCGGTTACTTATTCGGCGATTCTGTATATGAAGTTGTACGTGTAACTAAAGGTCGTTGTTTTGCATTGTCCTATCACCAAGATCGTCTATATCGATCCATGCGTGAAATGGACATCCCTGTAAAAATGACGCCAGATGATTTGACTGAACTTCACGAAATCTTGATTGAACAAAGTGAAATCAAAGAAGGTTATATTTATTTACAAATCTCTCGTGGTGTAGCGCCACGTCATCATGCGTACGATCGCTCTAAACTGGAACCACAAATGCTCATGTCTATTCATAATCTCGATATGGATGCAGTGAACAAGTTGGAATCTGGTGTGAAAGCTATCGCATTGCCTGATGAACGTTGGGGACATGTAGATATTAAAACTACGAATTTGGTTCCTAACATTTTGGCGCAAACCAAGGCGGAAAAGAAATTTGCTTATACAGCGATGCTATTCCGCGATGGCATTTGTACTGAAGGGGCTACGTCCAATGTATTTGCCGTAAAAGATGGTATTATTTACACACATCCAGCGGATAATCATATTTTGAAGGGCATTACGCGTCAAATGGTTATCACTCGTGTAGCACCATCATTAGGCATCACCGTTATCGAAAAAGAGTTTGACCGCGCTTTCGTTGATGATGCGGATGAACTATTCTTTACCAATACAACCGGTGGTGTGATTCCGATTATAAAACTCGACAGAAATCCTGTAGCTGATGGTAAACCAGGTGCAGTGACTATGAAATTACGTCATGGTCTAGAAAAATTAATGGAAGAAGGCTTGGCTTAATTAGCATACTATAGGTATCAATATGGTAGCTATAGTGGCTGGTAAGGGGAGCTTTCACAAAGAAAGGACATATTTTGATTACATTAGAACACATTAGCAAGGTCTACGAAGGTGC
Organism: Veillonella sp.; assembly: GCA_022737715.1. Lineage (GTDB taxonomy): Bacteria > Bacillota > Negativicutes > Veillonellales > Veillonellaceae > Veillonella. The sequence goes on along the minus strand of JAIITD010000039.1, from coordinate 7,005 downwards.
TAATCGTGTAGAAGCGCTGAAGGATATTAGTCTCACCATTGAAAAGGGGCAAATCTACGGCATTATCGGTCAATCAGGGGCCGGTAAATCTACACTGATTCGTTGCATCAATATGCTAGAAGCCCCTACATCGGGCTCCGTTATCGTAGACGGCACAGATTTAACGAAATTGAGTGCTAGTGAATTGCGTAAAGCGCGTAAACACATTGGCATGATTTTCCAACATTTTAATCTTTTATCATCGCGCACGGTCTATGACAATGTAGCATTTCCATTGGAATTGCAAGGGCTTAGCAAGGCTGAAATCAAGGAACGCATCACTCCGATTCTCGATATCGTAGGCTTATCGGATCGCGTGAATAACTATCCATCGCAACTGTCCGGCGGTCAAAAGCAACGCGTCGGTATTGCCCGCGCTTTGGCTTCTAATCCTAAGGTATTATTGTGCGATGAAGCTACCTCTGCGTTGGATCCGCAAACAACAGAATCCATTTTGGAATTGTTGAAGGATATCAATGAACGCATGGGGCTTACGATTGTGCTCATCACTCATGAAATGCAAGTTATCCGCGAAATTTGTGACCGCGTAGCCGTTATCGAAGGCGGTGTTATCTTAGAAGAAGGTAGTACGCTTGAGGTATTTACAAATCCGAAGAAACCAACTACAAAAGATTTCGTTGGCTCTGTTGTAAGCGATAACCTACCACAAGAAGCGCTTGAACATATTGAGCTTCATGATGACTGGATTGCCGGTACTTCACCGCTCGTCAAATTAAAGTTTACCGGTCAGGCTACAGATGAACCTGTCGTAGCTGGTTTGGTGCGTCGCTTTGACCTTGATGTAAGCATCTTATTCGGTGGTATCGACTACATTCAAAATACTAGTGTAGGCCGTCTTATCGTCATTTTGAATGGCGACCCTATGAAGGCGCAAGAAGGGCTAGACTATATCAGAACATTACCAATTGAAAGCGAGGTGATCGGTTATGTCAGAGCAAGTCGTTAAATTGTTGATAACCGGTACCTTGGATACATTGCAAATGACCGTTATTTCTACGATCATGGCCATGATTATTGGTATTCCACTCGGCGTTGTATTGGTAGTAACATCTAAGGGGCATATCTTAGAAAATGCAGCTCTTAATAAAATCCTAGGGGCCATCGTCAATGCAACGCGTTCCATTCCATTTATCATCTTAATGGTGGCTATCATTCCATTTACGCGTATGGTTGTTGGTACATCCATTGGTACGACAGCTGCTTGTGTGCCATTGACCTTGGCAGCGATTCCGTTTTTAGCGCGCCTCGTAGAAACATCCATTAAGGATATTCAATTTGGCGTTATCGAAGCGGCACAATCGATGGGGGCAAGCCCATTCCAAATTATCCGCAAGGTATTGTTGCCAGAAGCATTGCCAACCATTATCGATAATGTAACAGTACTTATCGTTAACTTAATTGGTTATTCTGCTATGGCTGGTGCTATTGGGGGCGGTGGCCTTGGCGACATTGCTATCCGCTATGGTTACCAACGTTTCCAAGGGGATATCATGCTCGCTACCATTATCATTCTTATCATCATGGTTCAAGTTATCCAAATGATTGGTGACGGTTTATCCAAAGCGATGAATAAAAAATAGGAGGCGTTATGAGCGTCAATGAAAAATTGAGAAGTGCTCAACATGACGAGCTCTTTGAAGGTATATTACAACTTCAAACGGTAGAAGAATGTTATGCATTCTTTGAAGATATTTGTACAGTTAATGAACTGAAAGCATTATCGCAACGACTTCAAGTAGCTAAAATGCTACGCGCTGGGGATAGCTACGAAACCATCGTAGAAGAAACCGGTGCTAGCACGGCGACGATTAGTCGTGTGAAACGATGCCTTGTATATGGTGCTGATGGTTATACAATCGTGTTAGATCGATTGTCAGGTACAAAATAGTCAAAGGATATGTGCATCCAACATAGATGTATACAACGGTGGCCGATGGTCACCGTTGCTTTGCATATATGGCTATTGTTTTTAATAATACGAATGGTAAAATAGTACTATACCTATATGTGTAGCCCTAAGGAGGTCGTATATGGATTGGCTGATTTCGATAACCGGAATACCCTATGAAGTGATGATACTGTTACTGCTTGGCGTAGCAGGTGCCTTTGCGGGCTTTGTAGATTCCATAGTAGGTGGTGGAGGATTAATTTCCGTGCCAGCCATGCTACTAACCAATCTACCACCTAGCATGGCTCTAGGTAGTAATAAATTATCTAGTATCTTTGGCGCCGGTAGTGCATCGATTACGTTTTTACGAAACCATATGGTTGACTTTAAACTGGTGCGAAAATTATTGCCCTTTACCTTTATAGGCTCTATGCTCGGTACCTTAGCAGTTGTATCGTTACCGCCGCTATATGTTAAGCCCATAATCATCGTATTGCTTGTGGCTGTAACCTTATTTGTGGTCTTTAAGAAAAGTTGGGGCGAAGTCAATCGTACATCTCAAGTGATGGGGCGCGCTCTGTACATTTGTATGGCCTTTGCATTAGGCATTGGAATTTATGATGGCTTTATCGGACCTGGTACGGGTACATTCTTAATCATGGGCTTTATCTTTACAGGCTTTGATTTTCTCCATGCTTCGGCGAATGCTAAAATCTTAAATTTTACCAGTAATTTAGCATCCTTATTGGTGTTCATATATTTAGGACATGTCAATTATATGTACGGCCTTGCTGCAGCGGTGGGGCAAGTGATTGGCGCCTATTTAGGATCTCATTTAGCCATTGCGAAAGGCTCGTCCTTGGTGCGTGTTGTGTTCCTGTCTGTTACGACAGTGATGTTATTAAAATTAGTGTTTGATTATATTTCTACCTTGTAGGAGGTGTGAGTATGCCTCATAAAAGTGATGTGCAAGTGGCATTGATCAGCGGTGGTACATCTGGTATCGGGTTTGCGACGGCGAAGCTATTATTGCAAGAGGGTTGGTGTGTCGTTATCAATGGTCGCGATGAACAAGTGGGACAAAGGGCAAAGATGAAGTTGCGCCGCTATTCTTCAAAGGTGCGCTATGTAAAAGGTGATGTCTCTAGTGTTAGCGACTGTCAGCGCATCGTAAAAGAAACGGTAGATTTCTTCGGTAGCATTTCGGCCCTCGTGACGGCGGCTGGATATTATGAAGAGGAGTTACTAGCAGATGTAACGGAATCCGCCTTTGATGAAATGTTTGGGACGAATGTAAAAGGCACTGTGTTCTTGTGCCAAGCCGCATTGCCTTATTTACGTCAAGTAAAGGGCAGTATTGTTACCGTATCTAGTGATGCGGGCCTACAGGGTAATGTGGCCTGCTCAGTATATGGTGCATCAAAAGGTGCTATCGTAAGCTTTACAAAATCATTATCCCTTGAGATGGCACCCCATGAGGTACGTGTAAACTGCGTGTGCCCTGGCGATGTAGATACATCCCTTGTAGATAAGCAAATCGCTCAATCTCATCAAGATGCGGAGCAAGCAAAAGAGGAGATGGGCCAACACTATCCATTGGGACGTATTGCAAAACCTCATGAAATTGGCGAAGTCATCGCCTTTTTAATTAGTTCAAAGGCCTCCTTTGTAACAGGAGCTGCCTGGACAATCGATGGAGGCCTTACAAGTTGGTAATGGATAGAGCATTATCTATTACTAATAGTCATAATAAACCCGTTTATGCAGGGTAAAATATATATTATTCATTTCAATTCTACATTGAGAATGGTATAATAATACTAATGAACGATACATACATTCACAAGTGGAATCCGGAAAAAAGGAGAACGATTATGGCAGAATATAATGGCGTTAGAATTGAACCGCTTAGCGATGGTGGTCAAGATTTAAATTATCAAGTTGAACAATTTATTTTCTGGGGCGCAGGCCGTGCTGCCGTACTGGCTTTGTCTCCAAAATTCAGCAATGTTGCACTATGCACAAATGCAACCTATATGGTAACTCGCATCGCCCATTTATATGATGTGGAATTACAAACAGGTGCTGTTGTAGGTTTAGTAGGTGGTTTGAGCACAGCGATTGCAACAGCTGCTATTTCCTTACTCGTACCTTTTAAAGTAGTACGCGTACCTGTAGCTGTTGGCTTGACGTATGCTATTGGTAAAGTAGCTCATATTTGGATCGAAGATGGTATGCCATCCGATATCGAACGCTACAAACCTATGATTGCTGAATTTTATGAAAATGGTAAGGCTATTGCTGGCGAAATCGCTCGCGATGCAGCGGCAAGCATTCCTTTCACTCAAGGCCAACGCGATGTATGGGCTGGTATTGCCAATGAAACAGGTCTTGCAAAAGAACAATTAGAACAAGTATATTCCGAAAAAGTAGCACCTGCTATTGAAAAATGGAATACGGAAACAAAATACCAATTGCATGATAATGCAGCAGAAGCAGTAGCAAAAGTAACTGATGCGGCAAAAGAAAAAATCGATGTAGCAAAAGAAACATTGGATACCGCAAAAGAATTGGCTAAAGGTGGCGTAGAGGTAGCGAAAGCAACAACTCAAGTAGCTGTGGAAAACGCAAAAACTACAGCGGCTCAAGCTGTTGAAAATGCAAAGGACACAGCATTCCAAGCTGTTGAAACAGTTAAAGAAACGACAAAATCCACAATTAACGGTTTCCGTAAATAGTTAGAAGGATCGGTATGAATCCATTAAAGATTATTAAATATGGCAAGTATTTTAGCGAGTCTCGCTTTTTAGCGTTTGCCACTCGCTATGGTAAAAAACTTGCCTTTGTACAAAAAGCAGTGGTGTTATTCTTGTGTTTACGTGATCAAGATACACCAAAATACGTAAAGGCTATTTTAGCCGGTGCCTTAGGGTATCTTATCCTACCAATTGACATCATCCCTGATACGATTGCAGGCCTTGGCTGGGTAGATGATGTAGCAGTTCTTGGCATTGCTTTCAAAATCGCCAATCGCTATATCAAAACATCCCACGAAGAACAAGCGAAAAAGTTATTCCCTTTTGGCAACTAACAAGTACATAAAAAAGGCAGTTTAATCATTGTTATTGATTGGACTGCCTTTGTTTATTTGACACCCTTTGTTAATAGATATACAATTGAATTTGTATTGTAATAAGAAGGATGAATAAATGTATACAGCGACAATTAATGTCCGTTTCTATGAAACCGATATGATGGGGATTGCTCACCACAGCAATCATTTTCGGTGGTTTGAAATGGCGCGTATAGAATTTCTTCGTCATATCGGTGTTACCTTGTGGGACATGATGGACGAAGATATAGTATTTCCAATCATGAATGTATCGTGTAATTATAAGGAACCTGCTCGTTTCGATGACACGATTAATATAGAAACCTATTTAGTCAAAATGACCCGTGCTCAGATGGTATTCAAATATCGCATGCGCCGCGCTAGCGATGGTGCTTTACTGGCGACGGGCGAGACTAAGAATGCCTTTATGTCTAAATCGTCTGGGAAAATCGTACGATTAGAGGATCGCTTTTATCAACCTATTCTAAATGCTGTTGAGGAGATGCCTCATGACTAATATAGATACACAACGACTGCCTATCGGCGTCTTTGACTCAGGTGTAGGTGGTCTATCCGTTTTGAAAGTTCTACAGGAACAATTTCCCAATGAAAACTTCATCTATATAGGGGATAATGCTAATAATCCCGTTGGCAATCGTCCAACCGAGGAGATTACAGAAATCGCTTGTCGTATTGCAGAAACATTACATCAAGTACCTGTAAAATTGATGGTTATCGCGTGCAATACTTTCACCGTAGTGGCCCTCGATGAGGTGCGCAGTCGCGTCAATGTGCCGGTTATCGGCGTGTCGCAAGGTGTTAAGACCGCTATTCGTGAAAGCAATAGTAATACCATCGGTATCATGGCGACAGTGGCGACCGTTAATAGTCATATTCATAAATATGTGGCTATGGACATCGACCATGAGGTTTTTGTATGGGAGCAACCATGCCCAGAACTAGCCGGCTTAATTGAACAAGGTCATTTGCATGATGACGCTGTTCGTAAAGCCGCTAAGGAGTACTTAGCACCTATGCTAGAACGGGATATCGATGTTGTCGTATTGGGATGTACTCATTTCCCATTTGTTAGTCCTGTCCTGCAGGAGTTATCAGGTGACCGCATCCGATATATCGACCCTGCTTATGAGACTAGTGATCTAGTACGACGTACGATGGATAGCAATCATTTACATAATCCATCTACAGAGAAGGGCCGTAGCACCTTGTATTTCACAAAGGATATTGCTTTAGGGGCTGATTTGGGCGCCCAATTCTTAGATACTGATGATTTTTCGGTGGAATTGATTACACTATAAAGGAGAATTCACATGTGGTTTTATGACATCATAAATGTGATAGTTGCCATTGCAGTTATCGTAGCTATTTTGTACTTATTATTCCGTCTATTCGTATTAAAACAAGGTAATGAACGCGTTATTTTGTTGCCAAAGCGAAAAACAAGCTTTCAATTGGCAGATATGAATATGAGTTCCATCACATTGTTCTGTGATGTGCCATTTGTAAACAAAGGCCGTCAACTTGGTACAATCATGGATTTATTCCCACGTCCTTTGCTTCCAGAAGAACATTTTGATGGTGTGAAAGTAGACGCTTGGGCTATGGATATCGATCGTCCACGCCATGATGGGTACTTTGAAGCCATCATCATCAAGCCTCGCAAGGGTGGTACAATCCGCGTTTACGTTACCTTAACAGGTAGAAATGGCAATATCCGCGAAGATATTAAGGGCTTCCCTTATATGGACATCGACATTTATTACCAAATCGTAGGTCGTACCGATTATCATATCGATAAACAACGTATTCGTTTGACTGCAGAAGAAGTACAAGCAGCATTGGTTCACTAAGGAGGCATAACAATGGCAGAATTAGAATTAGTATGTGTTCCTACACGTATTCTTACAGATAATGATGACATCGT
>JAIITD010000233.1 GCA_022737715.1 Veillonella sp. | reverse complement strand
GATTTTGTTACCACCAACACCAGTTGTAATGTTGTCTTTTGTAATAACTGTACTGTTACCAGCATTATCTTTAACAGTTACAGAGCTAGATGTTGTTGCGGTAGTATTTGTACCATCTGTAATCGTATTTGATGTAACATTGGATGTATTTACATTGCCATTACCATCATCGATAACATTACTATCTACAGTAGATTTATTAGATTTAGTACCGTCAACGATTGTATTTTCATCAACAGTAGATGTATTTGTTTTAGCACCGTCTTTAATCACTTGACCATCTGCTGTAGTTTCTGTGGACTTAGTACCATTTGCTACAGTATTACCAGACGCTGTAGCAGTATTAGTCTTAGTACCATCAGTTTGAACGATGCTATCGCCTTTGATAACAGTTGTTTTACCGCCTGTTGCTTCAAAGGTCGCAGAGTTCATCTTCACAAGATCCTTATTCAAGGAGTATGTGAAATCTCGTTCGTTTTGGTTCACTGTAAGGTTTTCACCAGCAATCAATTGAACTTTATCGTCTTTACCAACCTTAGCATTTTTCTTAGTACCTGTTTGGGCACCAGAAGTAGCTGTATCTTTATCTGCCGTGATTTGCCATGTTTGTTCCCCTACAGCTTTTAATTGTTCTTCTGTAGCCGCACGGCCTTTTGTTGCAAAATCTGCAGAGTTTACAGTTGTATTAGACAATCCAGTGATATCGTTTGTTGTACCACCAGTTACTGTTACTGTACCAGTTTTGATTGTGCCTACTGCACCATTCATAGTTACCGCATTAGCACCACCAGTAGTAAATGTGTTGTTTACACCATCAACTACAGAGGCGCCAACTGTAGCCTTACCAGTTGTACCATCAAGAGTTATTTTGTTACCACCAACACCAGTTGTAATGTTGTCTTTTGTAATAACTGTACTGTTACCAGCATTGTCTTTGACAGTTACAGAACTAGATGTTGTTTCAGTGGTATTTGTACCATCTGTAATAGTATTACCATCCACAGTGGATTTATTAGATTTAGCACCATCAACTAATGTATTTTCATCAACAGTAGACGTATTTGTCTTAGCACCATCTTTGATGACTTGACCAGCGGCAGTCGTTTCTGTGGACTTAGTGCCATCCGCTACCGTATTACCAGCTGCTGTAGATGTATTTGTTTGTGTACCAGCAGTTTGAACGATGCTATCGCCTTTAATAACAGTTGTTTTACCACCTGTGGCTTCAAAGGTTGCAGAGTTCATCTTCACAAGATCTTTATTC
>JAIITD010000038.1 GCA_022737715.1 Veillonella sp. | reverse complement strand
CTGGTTTTATCAGCCCAGTAGGTCTTAAACAAACTGATGATTTTGCTATTGTTGTAGATGAATCTGTTATGGAAACTTACAATGTTTGTGGTGGTGCCAATAAAGCTGATGCTCATTACATCAATATCAATCCTAAACGCGATTTTAATACAGAAGATATTATCGTAGCACCTATTCGTTTAATTACTAAAGACGATGTGTGCCCTGAATGCCATAGTCCTCTAGAATACAGTAAAGGTATCGAAGTAGGCCAAGTATTTAAGTTAGGTACTAAATATTCTGAAAGTTTACAAGCTACATACCTTGATCAAAATGGTCGTCCTAATGCAATGGTTATGGGCTGCTATGGTATCGGCGTTAGCCGTACATTAGCTGCAGCTATTGAGCAATACCACGATGAAAATGGTATTATTTGGCCTCGTGCTATAGCTCCTTTTGAAGTTGTTATTGTTCCTATCAATGCAAAAGATGAAGCTCTAATGTCTACAAGTACATCTATTTACGATACATTGTTAAATAATAAAGTAGATGTATTATTAGATGATCGTAAAGATCGGGCTGGTGTTAAGTTTAAAGATGCCGATCTTATTGGCTATCCATTGCGTATTACAGTAAGTAAAAATACGTTGGAAAGCAATGAGGTTGAAATCCGCGTTCGTAAAACAGGTGAAGCTATTAATTGCCCAATCGATGATCTATCTAACAAGGTACAAGAATTGTTGAGTCAATTATAATTAAATTGCGATTCTAGTGAAAGCTCATTGGAATCGCAATTTTTATATTTATATATACATGAATATATTCGATGTTAAAATGAAAACTTTTAGTTAATACCTTGTAAAAACTTGAATAAACAAGCGGAATAAGTCATAATAAAATGATAGGGTAATGTAATAATTTGGAGGTAATTATGCGTGTAGATTTTCATATGCATTCTACATTTTCTGACGGTGTAGAAACACCAGAACAGCTTTTACAACATGCTAGTGAAGCTGATTTGAAGATGATTGCATTAACTGATCACGATGAAATTGCTGGTATAGATGTAATGTTACAAAATAATAGTTCTATTCAAATTATTACAGGTTGTGAGTTCAGTGGTCACTATAAAGGTAAGGATATTCATATCTTAGGTTATGGATTTAATCATCATGATGAAGGATTGAGAAAATTCATTGAATTTTTCAAAGAAAAACGTGAATCAAGAATAAAAGAAATTATTAGCCGATGTATTGCTCATAGTTATAATATTTCTTTTTCTGAATTGCAAAATTTATATCCAAATACTAAGTCCTATGGCAGACCACATGTTGCTAGATTATTAATAGATCATGGCTATGCTAAAGATGTACAAGATGTATTTGATGGTATATTAAATTCTAAAAGCCCTTGTTATATACCTAAAGTAAAATTAGAAGTACCTGAAATTTTAGATATTATTCATAATGCAAATGGTCTAGCTGTGTTAGCTCATCCAAAACTAGTCCGTAATGATGATTATGTTATAGAATTATTAAATTATAACTTTGATGGTGTAGAAGTATATCATTCTAAACATGATCATGATGATGAAGTAAAATATTTAGCTATGGCAAATGAACGAAATTTATTTGTTACAGGTGGATCTGATTATCATGGAATACCTAATCGATATCCATATCATTTAGGTGAATATGTTGTAGATAGTAATCTAGTAAATCAATTTATTGAACGCATACGTTGTATATCTGCGTAATTATAGATGTGAGGTGTACTATGGAAGTTATTGCTTTTGTAGGTGGTAGTGGGACCGGTAAAAGCCATCGGGCTCTCGTACTAGCTCATGAAAATAGTGTGGAATGCATTATTGATGATGGTATTTTAATTCATGATAATAAAATTGTAGCCGGCTTTTCTGCAAAAAAAGAATCTAGCCGTTTAAAGGCTGTTCGTCGTGCTATATTCCAAGATCCTGTTCAAGTTAAAGAGGTTCGTAGTCAATTAGATGCGATAAATCCTAATCGTTTGATGATTATCGGTACATCTGATAATATGGTCAAAAAAATTACAAAGGCATTGGGGATTCAAGAACCAGATCGATATATTCGAATTGAGGATGTGGCAACCCCTAAAGAAATCGAAAAAGCACAGTATGCACGATTAAAGGAAGGCAAGCATATCATTCCAGTTCCAACAATGGAATTAAAGCCTCATTTTAAAGGCTATCTTATCGATCCAATTAAGACGATTTGGCGGCGCCGTACATTGCGTAAACAAGATCCTGATAAAATTGGTCAAATTGGATCTGAAGGCTTTGAACGTTCTGTTGTTAGACCAGCCTTTAGTTATTATGGTCGTCTAACCTTTGATGATGAAGTCATCATTAAATTAATTCGAAATGGCCTAAAAAAGGTACCTGGTGTTGATGCTTCATCAGATATCGCTTTCAAAAAGAGCTCTAAAGGTCAGAACGGTTTAATGCTAGATATGTCAGTTGTTATTGAACAAGGACATCCAGTTAAACCACTTATGCAACAGGTACAAAAATCTGTACGAAACGAATTAGAATACATTACAGGCATGTCTGTAGAGCGGATGTCTATAAAAGTAAAAAATATTGTAGAAACAAAACGTAAGATTATAAAACATATTTAGGAGTTAGAATGAAGTCATATTATATATATACCTATGGTTGTCAAATGAATACCGCTGATTCTGAGCGTCTTTCACATCAACTTGAAACTGTAGGTTATATACCGACCGATGATGTAGAATCGGCAGATTTAATATTATTGAATACCTGTGCGGTACGTGAAACGGCAGAAACGAAGGTATTTGGTCGCATTGGTGAATTAAAACGGTTAAAACAAAAAAATAAAGATTTGATCATTGCTATCACAGGTTGTATGGCACAAAAAAATCAAGCTGAAATGTTTAAACGAGCACCTCATATCGATATTGTGCTAGGTACTCATAATATTCAACATATTAACGAAATGATTGCTGAGGTTAAGCGTACTCATAAGCACCAAATCAATGTTGATATGGATAATACAGTACTTCCAGAATTACAGGCAAAACCTAATGGCACATTTTTTGCTTGGGTTCCTATTATGAATGGTTGTAATAAATTCTGTACTTATTGCATCGTTCCTCATGTACGGGGACGTGAAATCAGCCGGCCTGTAGAAGCAATTGTAAAAGAAGTAACAGAGTTGGGTGCAAAAGGGTTTAAAGAGATTACTTTATTAGGACAAAATGTAAATTCCTATGGCTTAGATTTTAAAGATGGTACCGATTTTGGAACATTAGTAGATGCACTTGATCATATCCCAGGAATTGAACGTATTCGTTATATGACTAGTCATCCTCAAGATATGACTAAATCAATGATTGATGCATTGGGCCGTTCTAGTAACATCGTTACGCATTTACATCTACCAATTCAATCCGGTTCTGATAGAATTTTAAAGAAGATGAATCGCCATTATACTGTGGAACATTATAAAGAATTATTATCCTACTGTAGAGAGAAAATTAAAAATGTGGTTGTAACAACCGATATAATTGTAGGTTTTCCTGGGGAGACTGAGGAAGATTTTGAACAAACGCTTCAATTATTAAAAGATGTTCGCTACGATATGGCTTATACTTTTATTTACTCTAAACGGTCTGGTACACCTGCTGCTACCATGGATGAGCAAGTTCCAGAAGAAGTAAAACGCGTTCGTCTACAGCAATTGATGGATATTCAAAATGAAATTTCACTAGAGCTAAATAAAACTATGGAAGGCCAAGTATTTGATATTATTGTAGAAGGTCCAAGTGCTAAAGATGAAACCATGTGGTTTGGTCGTACGTCAGGGAATAAGATGGTATTATTCCCAAAAGATGATGAGTTAACTATCGGTGATACTGTACCAGCCTATATTGATAAAGCACAAACATGGGTCTGCTACGGTACCATTCAAAAGGGGTAAGAATGGCAAAAAAAGTAACACCAATGATGGAACAATATTTAGACATTAAATCGCGACACAGCGATGAGCTTTTATTTTTCCGACTTGGTGATTTTTATGAACTATTTAATGAAGATGCATTAATTGCATCGCGAGAATTGAATATCACCTTAACAGGTAGACCAACAGGCAATGAGGAACGAACACCTATGTGTGGCGTTCCTTTTCATGCTGCTGAAAGTTACATAGAAACTTTGGTTAAAAAGGGATACAAGGTCGCTATTTGTGAACAATTAGAGGACCCTAAGGCCGTAAAAGGCATCGTTAAACGGGATGTTATCCAAGTCATCACACCGGGAACTGTAATGACAGAAAATGGTAACGATGCACGGAGTAATAACTTTTTAGCCTTGTTTTATTTAGTTAAAGAAGCATGGATTCTTGTATTCTCCGATGTATCTACAGGCGAGGTTATTTGGGATCGTGTACCACAGGATAATATAAGTCAAATATATGATTCCCTTAGCATGTATAGACCTGCTGAAATCATTGTTCCTGAAGGCACTATTTTGCCACAAGCGATAGTAGATTTTATTCATAATCAATTTAATAATGTAGTATTGTCTCCGTTTACTTCCTTTGAAAGTGTAGATTCTGCATGTAAACTCGCAAATAATCACTTTCAAGACATGGGACTTATGGAAGAAGATGTATTAGCTGCATTAGGCTTTATGCTCTTATATTTACAAGATATTATTAAGACCGAAATTTCTCATATTAATTATGTACATCAAATGGATGTAGGCAATCGGTTAATCCTGGATACATCATCTTTGCGCCATCTTGAGATTACTCACAATTTACGCGATGGCGGTGTAAAGGGAACATTATTAGATGTACTTGATAGAACGTTAACGCCTATGGGGGCCCGTTTATTAAAACAATGGCTGGAAAGCCCTCTTACAGATATACCGACCATTCAACGACGACAAGCTGCAGTTGCTGAGCTTATATCTCGCAATGCAGAACGCTGTGAAATACAAAGTTATTTGGATTGTATTTATGATTTCGAACGTATCGTAGGTCGTATTGAAACTGGATCTGTATCACCACGAGACTTTACATCACTTCGGGAATCCTTGCAAGTATTACCTAATATTAAGACTCTGCTTAAAGAGTTTTCTGGCTTATCATTAACATCTATTAATAGTCGTATTGATGATCATGCAGATATATATGATCTATTGAGTAGAGCTATTGCAGAGCAACCTGCGTTAACATTAAAAGATGGTCGAGTTATTCGAGATGGCTATAATGAAGAATTAGATGAACTTCGTTCATTAGCTACTAATAGTGAAGTTTGGCTTCAAAAATTAGAGGATAAGGCTAGGGAAGAAACTGGTCTTAAACTTAAAACAAAATACAATAAGGTTTTTGGCTATTTCTTTGAAGTTAGCAAAGCTCAAGTTGATAAGGTACCAGCCTATTTTATTCGGAAACAAACCACAGTTAATGCAGAGCGTTATATTACACCTGATTTAAAAGAATTTGAAATTAAAATTCTCAGTGCCAAGGAAAAGATTGTTTCCTTAGAGCAACAACTATATCAAGATTTACGGAATCAAATTAAAGGGGTTATCAAAAAGGTTCAAGAAACAGCTAGGGCTTTAGCAGAACTTGATGTTCTTGCATCATTAGCAACCGTTGCCTATGAGTCTAATTATATTTGTCCTAATATTGTGATGAATGGGCAAATTAATATTCGCGATGGACGTCATCCAGTGATAGAAAAATTCTTAAAAAGAGAGGTTTTCGTTCCTAATGATGTTGTACTCAATCATGATGACGAAGAATTTATGCTCATAACTGGCCCTAATATGGCTGGTAAATCCACATATATGAGACAGGTAGCAATTCTTATGATTATGGCTCAAATAGGATCCTTTATACCTGCTAGGGAGGCCACTATTTCTCCTGTAGATCGTGTATTTACACGTGTTGGTGCGAGTGATGATATTTCTACAGGCCAAAGTACTTTCATGGTTGAAATGAAAGAAGTTGCCTATATTCTTGAAAATGCTACATCTAAGAGTTTGATTATTCTTGATGAAATTGGTCGTGGTACAAGCACCTTTGATGGTTTAAGTATTGCACAAGCAGTGGTTGAGCATATTTGTAAACATATTCATGCTAAGACATTGTTTGCAACGCATTATCATGAATTAATTCCTTTAGAAGAGGTATATCCAAGACTTAAAAACTACACAGTGGCCGTAAAAGAAAAAGGAAAGGATATAGCCTTTTTACGCCGCATCATTAGAGGTGGAGCTGATAGGAGTTATGGTATCCACGTAGCAAAATTAGCAGGTTTACCAGCTCAAGTTTTAAAACGAGCCGAAGTTATTCTAGAATCATTAGAAGAGCAGAATACTGATTCAGATGATTTAAGTAATCGTGTTATTACATCAGAAGCTGTTATTAAATATAATAAACCTACTGTTGATACAGATGATTTTGGTAATTTATTCACCCATTCTGTAGTAGATTCGCTCTTGGCTATTGATGTTAATACTATGACGCCTATTGAGGCTTTAAATGCAATTCATCAATTACAGGCCGAAGCGCGTAATGGAGGCGGTAAATAATGGCAACCATTCATGTCTTAGATGAGACCACCATTAATAAAATAGCAGCTGGGGAAGTCGTAGAACGGCCTGCATCCGTGGTAAAAGAACTCATTGAAAACTCTATTGATGCTGGATCTACGTCTATTGAAGTAGAAATCGGTGAAGGCGGTAGCGCATATATGCGTATTACTGATAATGGCAAGGGGATGACTGAGGAAGATGCACGCCTTGCTGTTCTAAGGCATGCAACATCGAAGATTCAATGTGTAGAAGATTTATTTGATATTGCATCATTAGGATTTCGGGGGGAGGCTTTGGCGAGTATCGCCTCTGTTTCTCATTTTGTTTTGACAACTAGAACTGTTGAACAAGAACTTGGTACAAGAATCCTTATCGATGGAGGAACCTTTACTGATTGTATCCCTTATGGTGCTGCTCCAGGCACAACAATTGAAGTGAAGGAGTTGTTTTTTAATACACCAGCTCGTCGTAAATTTCTTAAAACAGAACGTACTGAATCATCGAAAATTCAAGATATTGTTGGTAAATTAGCATTAAGTAATCCACATATTGCATTTAAATTAACTATCGATGATCGTGTGGCCATAATTACACCAGGCTCTGGTTCCATACAAGATACGGTGGCTGCATTGTATGGATATAAAACTAAGAATGATATTTTCACTATTGCTTATGAAAGTGAGGATATTTATATTGAAGGTGTTGCATCTAAGCCAACATTATTAAAGAGCACGCGAATTTGGCAAACTATTATCGTTAATAATCGCGTCATCTCTGATAAGACGATTTTAAAGGCTATTGATAATGCGTACCATGCATTATTACCTAAATCAGGATATCCATTGGTTTTATTGCACATCACTGTGCCTGCCAACATGGTTGATATCAATGTTCATCCTCGTAAGAGCGAAGTGAAATTTGAAGATGATAAAATTATATTTAAAGCTGTGTATCATGCAATTTTAAATGCTTTAAATAACCCTCTTCATGAACGATATGAACGGGAGTCCTCGTCATACGTACAACCTTTAGAAACTGAAGCAAAAGTTAGTGGCTATGATTCATATCAATCACCACAGGTATTCAGTGATCATAGTGATACAGCCGAGCATATCGCAACAGCCATTGATTATGATAAGGTCTTTGGAGGACGACGCACTAAGGGGTATGAGGTATTACGTCAGGATACTCGCGATTTTGTAGATGCCTTAAAAGAGAAAGGGTTTACTCCACCAGCTCCTAAGGCCACATTCGAACAAGAGTCTTTTGAGGAATCTTCCTTTACATCTGTGCCAACAGCTTATACTAGCTATACTACG
The DNA here is from genome assembly GCA_022737715.1 of Veillonella sp. Lineage (GTDB taxonomy): Bacteria > Bacillota > Negativicutes > Veillonellales > Veillonellaceae > Veillonella. Next base: position 4,836 of record JAIITD010000038.1, on the reverse strand, counting down.
GAAGATAAAGAGCGATTCCATCAAATACAAGAACAGCATATAGAAGATGAATCTAGAGATATACAAAAATCCGGCTTTTTACCAATGGGGCAAGTCGCATCTTGTTATATATTGGCTAAAAAGGGAGATGATTTATATATAATCGACCAACATGCTGCGCATGAACGAGTTCGTTATGATAAATTGTGTAAGTCCTCAGAATCCATACCAATGCAAAGTTTATTAGTGCCTCTATATAGCAATGCTACAGAGGACGAAATAAATATTGTTGAAAATGATCAACAAGCATTGTTGGATTTAGGTTTCGAAGTAGAACTTGGTGGACCTAATCAAATTAAATTAGTTGGAGCACCTGTAGATCTAGTGGAAAGTAAAGCTCAGGAAATTTTATCTTATGTCTTTACTTATTTGCATGACCATGAACAGCCTACAAAGGCACAATTGCGTCATGAAATGCTGGCTTATGCATCTTGTAGAGGGGCCATTAAATCTGGACACAATCTTAATATGTACCAAATGACCACACTTATTGAAGATTTGTTCCATACAGATAAACCTTATGTCTGTCCTCACGGTCGCCCAACTATTATTAAATTTACACCTGATGAATTAGGTAAGTTATTCTTAAGGTCTTAATATGATTATTACTACATCACAAAAAGCATCTTCAGAGGTCAAAGCAGAAACAAAAGAATTAGCTAATTCATTAGATCTAATATACAAAGAGCGGCATAAAAAACCTATTTCTGAATTGTTATTAGAGGATACGCCCGTAGCGGTTGTTTCTAAGAATCAATTGACAATTCATTTTAACGAGGAACAGGAACATAGGTTTCACTTATCAATGGCGCAATTGCGTATTTTACGCCTACAACGCGGAGATGATGACCACCTTGTAAAAGCTGTAGAATCGTTAAGCGCGGACTCTTCTAATTCCATATCTATAGTTGATTGTACGCTAGGCCTTGGCAGCGATAGTATTATCATGTCCTATGCGTTCCCAAATGCACATTTTATAGGACTAGAGGCGTCATATCCTATATGGCTATCTACGTGGTTTGGATTAAAACATCATATTCATGAGGATATGACTGTAACAAATGCACTACGTCGCATTGATGCTCGTCATGATAATTTTGAAAGCTTTTTACAGGGGCAACCAAGCGATAGTGTGGATATATTATATTTTGACCCTATGTTTGAAGTCCCTATTGAAGAAAGTCCTCAATTTAAACCATTGAGGGGACATACTTCGGAAGGTAGAATCACAGATTCTGTTATTCAGGAAGCTAGGCGTGTTTGTCGATTAGGTTTTATTATCAAAGAACGGCCGTTTAGCTCTGTATTTAAAGATTTTCCACCATCTAAATGGGTGGGTGGCAAATATAGTCGTATCGGCTATGGTGTTTACAGTAATAAGGGGTTACAATGAAAAAGTTAATAACAATTGTAGGTCCTACAGCTGTAGGTAAGACAGACTTAACATTAGCATTGGCCAAACGCTATCATGGTGAAGTGATTTCTGGTGATGCGTATCAGGTATATAAACATTTGAATATAGGCACTGCTAAACCTACTGCTGATGAATTATCTATAGTTCCACATCATCTTATTGATATATTAGATCCTAATGATGATTACAGTGTATCAATTTTTCAACAACAGGCTAAGACATTAATTGATACGTTAAATCAAAATCAGGTACAGCCAATTCTATCGGGTGGCACAGGTTTATATGTTCAATCATTGCTGGAGAATTATAATTTCAATGATATAAAACCTAATATTGAACTTAGAGCAGAATTAGATGAACTATATGATGAACAAGGAATAGATGGATTACGTCATCGTGCTAATGAGTTAGCAAAGGTAGGCGATATAAACATAAGATTTACTGATAAACATCGGTTATACCGTGCTATTGAATTAATGACGGCTGGTGATTTTGATGCATTAACAAGTCAGACAAAAGACGGTTTATCCTATGAGGGTCCTGTTATTGGATTACAACGTGAACGCAGTGATTTATATGATCGAATTAATCGTCGCGTAGAAATCATGTTTGAAAAAGGCCTCGTTGATGAAGTCAAACAGTTACTAACAAATGGAGTGAATCCAAACTGTCAGGCCTTTAAAGGTATTGGCTATAAAGAGGTTGTTCAGTATTTAGAAGGATTCATCAGTTATGACGCATGTGTTGATTTAATTCAAAAAAATACGCGACACTTTGCAAAACGACAGATTACGTGGTACAAACGTATGCCGTATATAAAATGGATTACCATAGATTCACAAACAACAGAATCCGAAATTTATGGTATGGCTTGTAATATAATTAACTCAAGTTTTTAAGAAATAAAGGATAGAGAATGACATTAGAAGAAATACGAAGTAAAGCCCTTGAAATGGCGGAACCACAATTTAAAAAGTTTGAACCTATTGCATTAGCAAATACTAAAAAAGTACTTGAAGCATTTAAAGAATGTCAAGTATCCGATTACCATTTCACTGGTACAACCGGTTATGGTTATAACGATGTAGGCCGTGAAAAATTAGATGAAGTATTTGCCTATGTGTTTAAAGGTGAAAAGGCTCTCGTGCGACCTCATTTTGTATCTGGTACTCATGCATTGGCCACTACTTTGATGGCCATTATGGGGAATGGATCAAAAGGGACTGAATTTATCTATGCAGTTGGAGCTCCTTATGATACCATGCAATCCGTTATAGGCTATACTCGTCCTGTTAAGGGTTCATTGATTGAAAAAGGCTTTACCTATACAGAAGTGCCTCTTAAAAATAATACCTATGATTTGGAGGCTATCGGACATGCTGTTAATTCCAATACGCGTGCAGTTGTTATACAACGTTCTCGTGGGTATAGCACTCGTGAACCATTATCGATTGCGGATATTAAGGCTATCGTTGATGTTGTGAAAGCGAAGAATCCGAAAACCATTTGTTTTGTAGATAATTGCTACGGTGAATTTACGGAGCTTCAAGAGCCATTAGAAGCTGGTGCTGATATTATGGCGGGTTCTCTCATCAAAAATGCTGGTGGTGGATTGGCACCAACCGGTGGATATATCGTGGGTCGTGAGGATTTGGTAGAAGATGCATCATATCAATTGACGGCTCCAGGGCTTGGTGATCATATGGGTTCCTATGCTCCTGGATATCGTTTATTCTTCCAAGGCTTATTTATGGCTCCTCATGTAGTTTTACAAGCCCTTAAAGGAGCTGTCTATACAGCTGCGGTAGGTGAATTACTAGGATATGAGGTGTTCCCTAAGGTAGATGCAGACCGTTATGACTTAATTCAAGCCATCAATTTAGAAAATGGTGAGGAAATGGAGCATTTCTGCGTAGGCATGCAAGCTTACTCTCCTGTAGATGCTCATGTGCATCCAATCCCTGGTGATATGCCTGGTTATGAAGATAAAATTATCATGGCTGGCGGTACATTTGTACAAGGGTCATCTATTGAACTCAGTGCTGATGGTCCTGTGCGCTCTCCATATACAATCTTTATGCAAGGTGGGCTCGTATTTGAACACTCTATGCTCGGTATATTGGGTGCTGCAGAAGAATTATTAAAACATAGATAACATTTTGAATCTCTTTCTTTTATTGAAAGAGATTCTTTCATTTCAAATCTTTTCAATATGCCTAATTCTAGGATATAATATAAGTTGCTATAATTTCATAGCAATACTACTCGGACTTTTACACCGAACTAGTGTTTTTACACGTCAGGCTTTCACCCTGATTAGTTGTATGATCAAGAGATCATAAAAAGGAGAAAGTATGGAAAAAGTTATCGCTGTAGCTATGAGTGGTGGTGTAGACAGTTCTTTAACTGCTGCAATGCTACTAAAACAAGGCTATAAAGTATTTGGTATTACCCTATGGCTATGGGTGAGTGGTACTCCGTATGATGAGGTCCCCCTCGCCGTAACAGATGCTAAGAAAATGTGTGATTTTCTTGGTATTGAACATCACGTTATCGATGCGCGAGATGTATTCTACGATAATGTGGTAGATTACTTTGTAAAAGAATATGCTTATGGGCGTACACCAAATCCTTGTGTATTCTGTAATAAAAATATCAAATTTGATTTGATGCTTAATCGTGCTCTTGAACTTGGTGCTACCCATATGGTTACTGGTCACTATGCACAGGTTAATTATAATGAGGATACTGGTTTATATGAACTGCATAAAGGTGTTGACCCTACAAAGGATCAAAGTTATGTTATGTACAATATGAACCAACGAATTTTGAGTCATCTCATGTTCCCTTTGGGAGGACAATGTAAGACTGAAACTCGTAAATTAGCTGCTGAGTATAATTTGCCAGTAGCTAAAAAACCGGATAGTGTAGATATTTGTTTCTTGCCTCATGGTAACTACCAAAAACTAGTGGTAGAAGAAATGAAGACTAAACCAAAATCTGGTAATATCGTTACTGAAGATGGTGAAGTATTAGGGAAGCATAATGGTTTATTTAATTACACCATTGGTCAACGCAAAGGACTAGGCATTGCTTATAAACACCCTCTATATGTTATCGGATTTAATGGTGAACGAAATGAGGTCATCGTTGGTCCCAATGAACGACTCTTTACAAATCGTATGATTTGTAAGTTTTATAACTTCTTAGATGATACAATTCACAAAGAATTAAAGGCAGAAGGTAAAATTCGCTATGCGGCTACGCCTTCACCTTGTACAGCTCGCATCTTGGATGATGAGACGATGGAGGTTGTTTTTGACGAACCACAACGGGCTATTACACCAGGTCAGTCCGTAGCCTTTTATAATGGCACTCAACTA
>JAIITD010000232.1 GCA_022737715.1 Veillonella sp. | reverse complement strand
AACCTGCAACATGTGCATCTAAAATGTTGGAACATTTCATTCCTCCATATAATGCATCCGTTATTGAACGATTACATGCTAATCACTTGGTTAGTTTAGGTAAGCTTAACATGGACGAATTCGCTATGGGCGGTTCTACAGAAAATTCCGCATTAGCTAAAACAGCTAATCCATGGAATTTGGAATGCGTACCAGGTGGTTCTTCCGGTGGTAGTGCGGCGGCAGTATCCAGCGGTTCTGCTATCTGGGCATTAGGCTCTGATACAGGTGGTTCTATCCGCCAACCAGCATCCTTCTGTGGTGTGGTAGGTATGAAACCAACTTATGGTAATGTATCTCGATATGGTTTGATTGCCTTTGCATCCTCTTTGGATCAAATTGGACCTGTTACGCGCGACGTAACTGATGCTGCATTGGTATTAAATGCCATTGCTGGCCATGACCCTAAAGATTCCACATCCATTCCGGGCGAACGTGTAGATTATACAAAAGCGCTTGTAAACGATGTTAAGAATTTAAAAATTGGCGTGCCAAAAGAATTCTTTGGCGATGGTCTTAATGCAGAAGTACGCAAGGCTATCGATGAAGCTATCGAAACGTATAAAAAATTAGGTGCTGAAATCGTTGAAGTTTCCTTGCCTAGCACAAAATATGCGTTGTCCGCGTACTATATCATCGCATTGGCTGAAGCAAGTTCCAACTTGGCTCGTTATGATGGGGTAAGCTATGGTTTGCGCGTGCCTGCAGATAATTTGGTAGAAATGTCTACTAAAACTCGTACAGAAGGCTTTGGTCCAGAAGTACAACGTCGTATCTTGCTCGGTACCTATGTATTGAGTGCAGGTTATTATGACGCATACTATTTGAAAGCCCTTAAAGTACGTCGCGTTATCAAAAATGAATTCGATGCAGCCTTCTCTAAGGTTGATTTGTTATTGGCTCCAACAGCCCCTAACACAGCGTATAAGTTTGGTGAAAAAATCAATGACCCATTAGCTATGTACTTAGAAGATATTTGTACAGTTCCAGCTAACTTAGCCGGTATTCCTGGTATTAGCATTCCTGCGGGCATGAGCAGTGATAACTTGCCAATCGGCTTGCAATTATTGGGTCCTGCAATGGGCGAAGAAACATTGTTACGTGCGGCTTTCACATTCGAACAAGCACGTCCAGATTGTCAATTAGTAGCACCAACTGGGGAGGTTTCTCTATGAGTAGTAAATACGAAACAGTCGTTGGTTTAGAGGTTCATACAGAGCTTAAGACTAAGTCTA
>JAIITD010000037.1 GCA_022737715.1 Veillonella sp. | reverse complement strand
TTTAAAATATATTTAAAATAATATAACATTTTTCGTGAATTGTAAATGAATTTTAATGATTTTATTTTAAAAATATTTAAAATATTAATAGATGAGTTACATATTAATGCTAATAAATCAGCTGTATAGTATTCTTTACAATATTGGCGCGTATAGGTATTATTTTATGTGTAAAGTGATTTCTATTCATAAGATGGTCGTATTTTGGAAGGGAGCTTTCATGAAAGTTACTTGTTCTTGGCCTACAACGCCGCTGTATCAGGCGTATCATGATTATGAGTGGGGGCGTCCGATTCATGATGACCAACGTCAATTTGAACATCTATGTTTGGAGAGTCTCCAATGTGGTTTAAGTTGGCTTACCATTTTGAATAAACGGGAGATTATACGTCGGTGTTTTGATCATTTTGATGTTGATGCGGTGGCTCAATATACGGAATCAGATATAGAACGTATTATGAGTACAGAGGGAATGTTAAAATCTCGTAAGAAAATTGAGGCCATCATCAATAATGCGCAGGCATTCCAACGCATTCAAGATGAGTTTGGATCCTTTTGCGAATATATATGGGCTTTCACCAATCATAAGACCCTTATTTACGAAGGTCATCCAGAGGGACAGGTGCCTGCTAAAAATGAATTATCTACGCGCATTAGCAAAGACCTTAAGCAGCGTGGATTCAAATTTGTAGGGCCTGTGACCATCTATTCCCATTTACAAGCTAGTGGTCTTATCAATGATCACGGTAAGGATTGTCCTTGTTTTAGAGAGATTAATGAGTCCAATCCTGTGGTTTATATGACAATAGATGATTAATATATAGAGAGAACCGTATCTACCAAAATAGATGCGGTTTTTTTGTGCTATTTTATATTGATTAATATCGATATAGTTGATATACTACCTTCATAATAACTTTCATAAGTAAGGGAAAGGATAAGAAGATGATTGGATTAGGAACGGCCATCAACATGGGGCTCATTATTGGTGGCAGTATTATTGGGCTCACGTGCGGCCGATTTATGAAGGAGAATTTAAAACAGACCCTTATGGTGGTTTGCGGTATTATCGTGCTGTTACTAGGGATGAGCGGGGCTATGCAATTTATGCTGGTCATCGTCAATGGTTCCCTCCAAACAACGGGGCCACTATTGATGATTATCAGCATGGTGGTAGGCGCTGTGATTGGTGAAATTATTGATTTAGACCGATGGATTACTGTCTTTGGTGATTGGGTGAAAGCTAAGACCGGTAATGCAGGTGACCCTAAGTTTACGCAGGCATTTATCACTGCATCGCTTACATTTACTGTTGGGGCGATGGGCGTGCTCGGTTCTATCCAAGATGGTTTAACTGGTGATTACCAAACCTTGCTACTCAAAGGCATCCTCGATGGAGTTATCGTTATGGTTATGACCTCATCCATGGGGAAGGGCGCATTGTTCTCCTTTATTCCTGTAGGTATTACGCAGTGGATGATTACGGCCCTAGCGCATGTGGCAGCACCGCTTATGACGCAGCAGGCCATCGATAATTTATCCTATGTTGGATCTATTTTAATTTTCTGTGTCGGTATTAATATGATTTGGCCTAATAAGATTCGTCTTGCTAATTTATTGCCCGCTATTTTTATCGCTATGGGCCTCACGTTTTTAATTTAAATTTAAATTTGAAGAACCCTCTTTACATTATGTGTAAAGAGGGTTACTATATTCTCAATATAATTTTCTTGTAGTTAAAATGGTTTCCCCTAGAAACGCATGTTATCGCGGTTTAGTGGATACAAAAGGGCCTTTCTTCGCCGAACGGTTCTAGAAACCAGAAAGGACATGATGAGCGAACAAGTTTCCATTTCAAAATCTAATATTCGTGGTGCTTTTGGTGCATTTTTTATTCCTGGTATGTATACCGCCTTATGGGCCGGATTTGTGCCATATTTAAAAGCGAAACTAAGCATCGGTGAGGATGTATTAGGTTCCATGATTTTGTTGCTCGGTGTAGGTTCTTGTTTATCCATGGCTATAGCCGGTAAGCTTGTAGAAAGCTTTGGCTGTAAGAAAGTCGTTTTATTGGCTAGCTTTATTGGTATGTTGTCTCTTGCTATTGTTACCATGTGTTCTACAATTGTAACAACCACAATAGCATTATTTTTCTTTGGCATTGGTGTAGGTCTTAGTGGTGCTTCTGCCAACTTACAAGCTATTTTAACGGAAAAGGTAAGTAAAAAGCATTTAATGGGCGCTTATCACGGCGGTTGGAGCCTTGGTGGTTTTGCGGGTGCTGGGGTACTGCTTGTTCTCTTAAAAATATTATCTTTGCCTGTGAATGAAAGTATTTGGGGACTTCTCATCATACTTTTTATTGCGATGGTCGTAGTTAGTCAATTTATGTTAACCTTTGGTAGCGATCCAAATGCAAAGATTGTAAAAAAATCTAAAAGCCCATTATCATTTCATCCAATTGCCATCATTTTTGGTCTCTTATCCTTTGTATCCTATTTAGTAGAGGGGGCCGTAGGTGACTGGAGTGCGCTTTACTTATTTGAAGATAAAGGTATTGTTATTCAAGAAGCTGTCATGGGCGTCATGCTTTTTAATGGCACTATGTGTATTGGTCGTCTCCTTGGTAATACAATCGGTAAACATGTAACATCTAAGCAAGTCGTTGTAGGTGGGTACTTATTAGGTGCTATTGCTATGGCACTTATCGTATTCTTACCTGGCTATGCTTCCATGTATACTTATTTATTATTAGGTATCTCCTTAGCCATGGTAGTGCCAAATCTATTCTCCGCTATGGGGGAACAAAATGTTATCCCTATGACACAAGCCGTGGCAACATCTACTATGCTTGGCTATATGGGCATTTTGATGGGGCCTGCATTAATTGGTTTCATCGCTCATGGTACAAGCCTTACCATTGCATTCATTGTATTGACTGCATTGCTTGTTATCAGTGCCGGCATCGGCAAATATGCATATCATTTAATGAGTAAAGATTGTGGCGTAGAAGAATAGTCTATAGAGCATAAAAAAGAAGAGGGGCTGCGATTCGTGTGAATCGCAGCCCCTCTTGGTATGTTAGTAACCGATTAGCGGTCGCCGTTGAAGATGGAGTTTTTAACAAGAACGTAGTCTACTTTGCGGATCGCTTGTAGAGTAGTACCACCAGCGTAGGAGATAGCAGATTGTAAATCTTGTTCCATTTCGATTAATGTATCGAAAATGGAGCCCTTGGAAGGAATGAAGATTTTTTTGCCTTCTACGTTTTTACGTTCCCCTTTTTGGAATTCAGAAGCGGAACCAAAGTATTCTTTTACAGCTTGGCCGTCAACGATTTTTTCTTCCCCGGGAGATTCTTGATGACCAGCGAATAGAGAACCGATCATAACCATAGTAGCGCCAAAGCGGATGGATTTAGCGATGTCGCCATGATCACGGATACCACCGTCAGCGATGATAGGTTTTGTAGCTGCTTTTGCACACCAACGTACAGCCGCCAATTGCCAACCGCCAGTACCAAAGCCAGTTTTTAATTTTGTGATACAAACCTTACCAGGACCGATACCTACTTTTGTAGCATCAGCACCAGCATTTTCAAGTTCACGAACTGCTTCAGGAGTACCTACGTTACCAGCAATAACAAATGTTGTTGGTAAATTCTTTTTAATGTATTGAATCATGTCGATAACAGCATTGGAATGACCATGTGCGATATCGATTGTGATATAATCAGGAATAAGGTTAGCTTTCGCTAATTCATCAACTAATGCAAATTCTTCTTCCTTTACGCCGATGGAAATAGAAGAATATAAGTTTTTTTCTTGCATGCGTTTTACAAAGTCGAGACGGCGTTCAGGTTGGAAACGATGCATGATATAGAAATAGCCTTTTTCTGCTAGTTTTTCAGCTAACTCTTCATCAATGATAGTTTGCATGTTTGCAGGAACTACAGGCAATTTAAATGTACGATTACCTAGTTTAACATGAGTATCACATTCGCTACGGCTGTTTACGATACATTTATTAGGAATCAGTTGTACGTCTTCATAATCGAAGATGTTAGTTGTATTAATCATAGTTTCTATATCTCCTTTGAGGTATAATAAATTGAACCTGTACCATTATACTGAATTTGTTTTCAATTTTCAATACATTCCGAATATTAAAAACACTCATATAGTTATTATACAATTTTATAGGTAGCTTGTCTGTACATTTTCTCTATGTTCAGCCCATTATATAAACATTATATTAATAGGAGGTTATTTTAATGGAACATTCTAAGACACGCATGATAGCAGAAGCCGGTGTAGCTATCGCTATTGCACAAGTATTATCGTTTATTACTCTTTTTCATATGCCACAAGGCGGTTCCATTAAGGCCGCTTCCATGGTGCCTCTCATGATTTTTGCCTATCGCTGGGGCGGTACGCGTGGTATTTTAGCTGGCGTTGTATATGGTATACTTCATTTCTTGCTCGGTTTTAAATCATCCATCCATTATCTAAGCATCATTCTTGACTATCTTGTAGCTTATGGTGTTATTGGTGTGTGCGGGTATTTCAAAGACAATATGACAGGTCTTGTTAGTGGTTCTATTGTTGCCATTGCGCTCCGTTGGTTTGCGTCCGTAACAAGTGGTGCCGTTGTATTTGCTAGTTATGCGCCGCAAGGTCAAAATCCATGGATCTACTCTATGATTTATAATGCATCTTATATGGTGCCGGATGGAATTCTTAATATTGTTGTGTTGTTGTTTATTTACCAAGGGGTAAAAAGAGGGTTGAAACGCGGTGCTTAATTTAGGCGTAATTATTTTGGCTGGTGGCCTAAGTTCACGCATGGGATATCCTAAGGCTTTATTGCCTTGGACGAATGGTGAAAGCCTCATTTCTCATGCGCTGCGCAATGCATTAGAACATGATGCCAATGATATTCTTATTTCTATCGGTGACGATGAAAGTCTAGGCCAAGCCATTCAAGCTAATATTATCGACACATTGTCGAATAAAGAGAAAGAAAAAGTTTCTATCGTTCGGGATTCTGTTCCGCGGAGTGGTCCATTAGGCGGATTATATAGCACATTGGCCGTAGGCAAGAGTCATGCTTATGCGGTGTTAGCTGTAGATATGCCGTTTATGGATTTTAATTTATATTACGATTGGCTCTACCAAGTAGATGGTGACGATTGGAATGTTATTGTGCCTGTTGGTGAAAGCGGACGCTTTGAGCCGATGGCGGGAATATATAAACCGTCCATTGCTCCTTTACTACAAACTGCGTTAGCTGGAGACGATGTATCCTTGCATCACGCATTAGACCTTGTAGGGTCTGTGGTAACTATCGATACAGTTGATTACAGTCATCATTTGCGTAATGTAAATCATATAGAGGATTATAAGTGGGCTCGTGCAGAGGCTGTTAATGCGAATCGTCAAGTTCCACTTATCAGCGTGGTAGCCGAAAAACGTAAGACCGGTAAAACTACGGTGGTAACGAGACTCGTTAGGGAATTGGAACAACTTGGCTTCTCTGTAGGCGTTGTAAAAAGTGATAAACATGGCTTTCACATGGATTATGAAGGAACAGATACGGATCTCGTTATGAAAGCAGGCGCCACGGCCGTAGCCATTGCAGGCCCAACGGAAACGGCCATACGCATTCGCACTGAAAAACAGTCTAGTCTGTATGATTTGGTACAGCAATTACCGGTAGATATTGCTATACTAGAAACGAGATCTCAAGGTATATTCCCTATTGTAGAGGTAACCAGAGAAGGGTATACCGAATCGCTGATATCTAGTGATATAGAACGCGTAGAGACCATCGAGGTTACTGAATTAAATCAATGCATACCGGCTTTGGTATGTCGAATACAAAGTATGATGAGGAATTTAGATGATAGCCGTTACTGTTGATGAAGCGCTTCATTTGTGGAATGAGGCTTTACGAGAACAACATCATAGCATAGAATCCGTTGCCGTTGGCGATGCAAAAGGGTGTGTGTTGGCCGAAGATGTTTTGGCACCTACCGATGTACCTGCCTTTCATAAATCGGCAATGGATGGATACGCCTTAGCATATGAGCCTAACTGTGATACATATATCGTCGATGGTATCATTGGCGCCGGTGTTGTATGGGATAACCCCGTAACATCTGGACATGCCGTACGTATCATGACTGGTGCTCCTGTACCAAGTACCTGTGATACAGTTATCATGCAAGAACAGGTCCAAGGATCCGGAGAAATTGGTTCTATAATCACCGTTCAAGGTCATCAACAAAAGGGGAGTCATATTATCCCTCGTGGTGAAGAATGTTCAGTAGGGACCGTTGTCATACCAAAGGGGACCGAAGTGACCTCTACGGTGCAGACGATTTTGACCGGTTTAGGTCACACTAATGTATCTGTATATGCAATGCCACGTATACTTGTCCTTACATCGGGACATGAAGTTATTGAACCAGGTGAACCATTAGCTGCTGGAAAAATTTATAATTCTAACCGCATGATGATTTGCAGTTTACTTGATGATTTGGGTTTTCGGCGCGTTACGCACTATCATGTAAGCGATGCACCGGATAAATTAGACTCAGAAATTGCACGCGTTCTTGAACTCAGTGAACAAGCCGATATCATCATTAGTTCGGGCGGTGTATCTGTAGGCATGTTTGATACAATGCCTCTTATATATGAAAAATTAGGTGCTAAGACCCTATATGAACGCATCCAAATGCGACCTGGCGCAGCCTCCTATGGTGCGGTTACTCCTAAAGGCCAACTTATCTTTGGCTTATCTGGTAACCCCGGTGCTGCCTTTAATGGTTGGCACCTACTAGTGGTTCCAACATTGCGTAGATATAAAGGTATTAAAAATTGGTCCACCCCGGTACTTAACTGTGTAATGGATTGCGACCTGTCTAAACGCAATGCCTTTGATCGCTACGTGCAAGGCAAGGTCATATTTGGTGATGGACAACCACGTTTTGTGGCAAATCGTCACTTTAACAGTAGCAGCATGCTTGGATTATATACCGTTAATGCCTTAGCATGCATTCCGCAAGGCGTACATGAGGTACATGAAGGAGATATATTTAAGGTATATTTGCTAGGCATCTTACCAACAATATAATAAATTACAAGGGACTCATGTATGAGTCCCTTTTTAAATTAGTACAGGCCTGTTCTAATTCAGGGACCCAATGTGTAGAATCATCACGAATACAACAGGCCTGTACTAATTTTGGGAACAGTATGTATAGGTTAGTTGCAAATAGAACAGGCCTGTACTAATTTTGGAACCATATGTATAGGCTCGTTACAAATAGAACAGGCGTGTACTAATTCTAGGACTGCATGTATAGACTCATCGCGAATACAACGGACCTGTACTAATTCTAGGACCATATGTATAGCTCGTTGCAAATAGTACAGGCGTGTACTAATTCTGAAACTATATGTATGGGCGTGCTACGAATAGAACAGACCTGTACTAATTTTGGGAACAGTATGTATCGGAATAGATATTGAAAGATATTATTGACCACAGTTAAATAAATATATAATAATGAAAACATCTCATAAGTTAGAAGAGATGCTTTTTGCATATGGAGCGGTTAGATGCTATGGATTATTTCGATTATACCTATAAGCACAATTATATAGAGTTTAGCAGTAGTATATATAAGGTTGGTACTTATAGTTACAATTGGCACGGGGGAACAGAGATTTTTATTCTCTTAAAGGGTCGTGTTGAGATGAGTTGTAATGATGAGACTTTTACAATGGAACCTCTTGATGTTGTCGTTATTTCGCCTCAGGTGGGACATTCAACACTAGCGCTTGAAGAGGACGTGGTTGCCTTTGTTGTTCATGTCGGGAATGAATTTTATCAACAGTATGACCCTGATTTTGGCATGTATGAGTTTGTTGTTCGTTCTGATGCGAGTACACGTTATAATGAGTTTTTTACGACCTTACGCCATCATGCGGCTATGACGATGTTACTGATGCATAAAGGTGAAAATCCAATTCACCGCATGTGGATAGAGCATCATTACTTGGCTTTAGCCGGTGATGTATTTAGAGAATTTGATCCAGTAAAAAAAGTTCATGAAAATGCACGGCCTGGTGATATTAAACCGGCTACCTTTGATAAAATGATTGCCTATATCGATGAGCATTACCAACAAAAGCTAGAGTTTGAGGATATTGCAAAAATTGGTGGCTATAATGTGGCTTATACATCTCAATTCTTTAAACGACAAATGGGGATTTCCTTTGTGGACTATGTATTGCGGTTAAGACTACGAGATGCTACAACACAATTAACTAACACGGATGAGGCTGTGGCACGGATTGCAAGTAGTTGTGGATTTTCCGATATTAAGGCCTTTAATGTGGCTTTCAAAAAGCATTTTCGTATGACACCTACAGAATATCGAAAGCAAGTGAAAAAAATTGGACGTAAAACAATAGTACAAGGTTCAAAGGAAATTATTTCCGTTGAAAATCAAGATGTACTCGAGCTCCTGCATTCCTTCTTGTCTTATGAAGATGATGCTAGAGCAAAGGCGGAGTTAGAGTACATGAGCAACAAGCTAGAATCATTGAAAGCGAAGCTCGCCGATGTTGTTAGCGAATTGTAATTAATATCTATAGTAGGGCGTGATAATGGTAGAACTTTTACCATGCAAGCAAAATATTTTTTGTAGTATATAGAAAAATTAGACCTAGGTGATTTTCTATATATCAAAAAACCATATATTTCTTAGAAGAGCATTACTGTTGATAAGTAGTGCTTTTTTTATAGGATAATTTATAGATTTGAGATTAATCAAAGTGAGAAAAATAGTGATAATTCAATATATTTTCTGTGATTTTACCTAGAAAACTACCTTTTAATATGGATAGTTATATCGTCCAAAACGAGTAGAATATGATTCATCAGATAACAAACACGTATTCAGTTACTAATTTTGGAGGATATAATGACTCGTATTAAATTCATGGAAAACGTAGGTAAAGTTGCAACAGTTACAGCCGTAGCAATGTATGTATCTTATTTCCCACAAATTATGAATAACCTTGCACATCCAGGCACAGGCGATTGGATTCAACCACTTGTAGCTGCTATCAACTGTACATTATGGGTGGCCTATGGTTTGTTTAAAGAACATAGAGATATTCCAGTTGCATTGGCTAATGCACCAGGTATCTTCTTCGGTTTAGCAGCAGCTATTACAGCTCTTATGTAATTTCGCATATAAGAGATCAACATTGAACACTCGCATCGTAGACTATAATAAATAGATAATTTTAATGATGCTGTTGACCGTCGTTAACCATATATATCATAATAAATGCATCCCTTATATTAATAGGGGATGCATTTTTGATATAAATAATGGAGAGATGTATTTGTGATTAATAGTACTGATTTCGTAAGTGTATATAGACAAATTTTTAATGCAGTAATACGACCTAACTTATGGTTACCATACTTTCAAGCAAGAGGGACGATAAAGGAAGCTATAAAAGCACTTATATTTTATATAGTATTAATGCTATTAATTATGAGCTTAGGGAGTATAAGCGTTAATTTATTAAAACCTGAATCTACAACAACATTAGTTGAACTTTTAATTAATCCTACTCTTGCAATGCATATAGTAGGTTCATTTGTAACTTTTGTCATTATGTCTGTTGTGTTCGTGCCTATCTTTTTATTGATAGCAAGAGGGGCCGACGCAGCATTAACATTAAAACGAGTTTTTATGGTGTATTTATATGCTTATTCTGAAATATTTTTAGTTAAGAGTATAGAGTTATTTATTTTTTCCCTTATGTCTGTTTCTGTACTGACAAATATTGTTAATATGGTTTTCGCAGGCGCAGTAATTTTGGGGACAACCTTAACCTGTGGACTTTTACAGATAGTGCTGTTTTTTAAAACGTTTAAGACTGTTCTTGATATTCCATATTTGACAATAGTTGTAGCCGGTGGAATCGGTGGAGGTATTTCTATGTTTGTACTATCTCTATTAGAGAAAATTGGGTTTTAAAATTCAAAAACTATAATTAGTGTTTGATTTATTAGGGAGAACTTTGTAGTTATGGATTACTTTTACTATACCTATAAACATAATCATATCGATTTTAGTAGCCATATATATAAGATAAGTACCTATCATTACAACTGGCATGGAGAGACTGAGATTCTTATTCTCTTAAAAGGGCGCATTGAGATGAGTTGTAATAGTGAGGTTTTTACAATGGAACCTCTCGACTCTATCATTATTTCCCCTCAAGTGGGGCATGCTACGTTGGCATTAGAGCAGGATACGACAGCATTGGTTATTCATGTAGGTAAGGATTTCTTTCAACAATTTGATCCGAACTTTGGAATGTATCAATTTGTAGTACGTTCAGATGAATCGAATCGTCACAATCCATTCTTTACATCCTTGCGTCATCATGCGGCTATGATGATGTTGTTGATGGTAGATGGTGAAAGCCCAGATAATCGGTTGTGGTTAGAGCATCACTATTTGTCATTAGCTAGTAATCTATATAGTGAGATTGATGCAGTTAAGTTGATGCATGGTAAGCCTGTTGATATGACGGTGGCTACCTTCGATAAGATGATTGCCTATATAGATAAAAATTATCAGCAAAAGATTGAATTAGAAGATATTGCCCAAATCGGTGGTTATAATGTGAACTATACATCTCAGTTTTTTAAACGCCAATTAGGTGTTTCTTTTTTAGAATATGTGTTGCGCTTGAGATTGCGTGAGGCCACTGTTCGTTTGGCTAATTCTACAGATAGTGTGGCTCATATTGCGAGTGATTGTGGATTTGCAGATATCAAAGCCTTTAATGTGTCCTTTAAAAAGCATTTTCATACAA
Organism: Veillonella sp.; assembly: GCA_022737715.1. Lineage (GTDB taxonomy): Bacteria > Bacillota > Negativicutes > Veillonellales > Veillonellaceae > Veillonella. Next base: position 2,000 of record JAIITD010000037.1, on the reverse strand, counting down.
CACCTTCAGAATACCGTAAGCAAGCGAAAGAGCTGGGGCGTAAAACTAAGCTACATGACTGGAAGGAAATGATTTCTACCCAAGAACAAGATATTATAAGAATACTAGAATCTTTCGTTCCTTATCGTGATGATTTGCAATATAAGGTTGAGCTAGATGAAGCCAATCAAAAGTTACAGACTGTAAAAAAACAACTTAAATCTGTTGTAGCGGAATTATAATATACAATCATTAGGTATAGGTGATTTTGTATATTTGTTAATCCTATTAAAAAATATGGTGAAAGAGCATTGCTTTTCGATAGCAGTGCTCTTTTTTGTACGTTTATATAGGCAAAATTGTATATTTGTGATGGCGTGAACAAGAATGATTAGGGGGATTTTGTATGAGTTTTATAGACTTTCACCAATAAAAATGAACTTGTAAATTGGATAGTTATATCCTGAAAAAAGAGTACAATGAAATCATCGAAAGGAGCTAAAGTTCCGAAACAGAAATAATTAGTATTTAAATAATGAAGTCCTGTTGGAGGTTTACGATGAGTACGAAAGAACAACAAGTACAAGAAATGACAAATGTCATCGCCAAGTTCATTGCTTATATGGCAAAGAAATTACCTGATGATGTGGAAGCTAAGATTAAAGAATTGGCAGCGGATGAAAAAAATCCATTAGCTAAAACCATTTATGAAACTATGCATAAAAACATGGATCTTGCTTACGAATTGAATCGTCCTTCTTGCCAAGATACAGGGGTATTGCAATTCTGGGTGAAAGTAGGTTCTAACTATCCATTAATCGGTGAATTGGAAGAAATTTTGCGTAATGCTACATACCAAGCTACACAAGATGCACCGCTTCGTCACAACTGTGTAGAAACATTTGATGAGTTTAATACAGGTAAAAACATTGGCCGTACAGCACCATATATCATGTGGGATATCGTTCCTGGTCGTGATGATGTAGAAATCTTCCCTTACATGGCTGGTGGCGGTTGTTCCTTGCCAGGATCTGGTAAAACATTGATGCCAGGTGAAGGTTATGAAGGCGTTGCTAAATTCGTGTTAGATTTGATGACAAGCTATGGCTTGAATGCATGTCCTCCATTATTGGTTGGTGTTGGTATTGCTACATCTATCGATACAGCAGCAGTTATGTCCAAAAAGGCTTTAATGCGTCCTGTATCCTCTAAGGCTGAAAATGAAAAAGCAGCATATATGGAACAATTACTAGAAGATGGTATTAATGCATTACATCTTGGACCTCAAGGTATGGGCGGTGATAAATCCCTTATGGGTGTAAACATCGAACATGGTTCTCGTCATCCATCTGTAATTTCTGTAGCTGTTAACGTTGGTTGCTGGAACCATCGTCGCGGACATATGGTATTTGATAAAGACGGTAAGTACGAAATTCTATCTCACAAAGGAGTGACATTCTAATGGCTAAACATATTTTGACAACACCAATCCAAGCATCTGATCTTGAAGGTATTAAAGCAGGGGATATTATTTACTTAAATGGTCACATCACAACATGCCGTGATGTAGCTCATCGACGTCTTGTTGAATACGGTCGTGAATTACCAGTAGATGTTCGTAATGGTGCCATCTTGCATGCTGGTCCAATCGTGCGTGACCATGGGGATGATAAATTCGAAATGATTTCCGTAGGTCCTACTACATCCATGCGTATGGAAAAATTCGAATATGAATTCGTAAAGCAAACTGGTGTACGTCTTATTGTAGGTAAAGGCGGTATGGGGCCTGAAACAGCACGGGCTTGTAAAGATTTTGGTGCTCTTCACTGCGTATTCCCAGCAGGTAATGCCGTACTTGCTGCTACAGAAGTAGAAGAAATCGAGTCTGCTAACTGGCGTGAACTCGGTATGCCTGAAACCTTGTGGACTTGCCGTGTAAAAGAATTCGGTCCACTCATCGTATCCATCGATGCAGAAGGCAATAACTACTTTGAAAATAAAAAAGTAGAATACAATGCGAA